>DATBBS010000689.1:0-14893 GCA_036270895.1 Xanthobacteraceae bacterium | reverse complement strand
AAGGTCGGTCTGTCGCGCACCGAGTCGTCCGCGTTGGTGGAACTGGTGCTGAAGGAGATCACCGATTGCCTCGAACGCGGCGAGACGGTGAAGCTGTCGTCCTTCGGCTCCTTCGTGGTACGCAAGAAAGGCCAGCGCGTCGGCCGCAATCCGAAGACCGGGACCGAGGTTCCGATTTCGCCCCGCCGCGTGATGGTGTTCAAACCCTCGGCGATCCTGAAGCAGCGCATCAATAACGACTCCGGCGGCGACGCCAAGTAACCCCGGCAAAATCGATACAACGCAACGGCGGCCGCGGGCCGCGAACCGGAAATAACGAGGCGGTTCTTGGAAAAGGCGCCCGAAGCTTTTCGCACCATCAGCGAGGTCGCCGACGAGCTCGACGTGCCGCAGCACGTGCTGCGATTCTGGGAGACCAGGTTTTCCCAGATCCGTCCGATGAAGCGCGGCGGCGGCCGGCGCTATTACCGGCCCGACGACGTCGATCTTCTGCGCGGCATCCGGCACCTGCTCTATGGCCAGGGCTATACGATCCGGGGCGTCCAGCGGATCCTGCGTGAGCACGGACCCCGATTCGTGCAGGCGGTCTGGCAGGAGGGCGCGCCGCAGCCGCCGGTCGGCCGCGGCACGGACGAATCGCCCGAAACCGAGCGCGGCAGGTTCGGCCTGTGGCCCGCCATGGGGGCGCAAGAGCCCGAGGACGGGGGCGGCGACGACGAATCGGCCGGCCCCGACGATGAGGTACCTCATATGCGGCTGGGCCCGCCCCCCAAGGCGGCCGCGCCGGCCGGGCTCGGCCCCGAGGACACCAGGCGGTTGCGCATGACGCTTGATCGCCTGGTCGAGTGCAAAAGGCTGCTGGAGGCCGCGCGCGCGTCTCCGGAATAGCGGGTTGGCCGGCCGTCGCGTCCGGGGCCGAGCCCGAATAAAGGCCGGGAATAAACGTGACCGCCCCTGAGTCATTCATCGACAGCCGAGCGGCTTCGCGCCGGGTGGAGGCGCGGTGAGCGACGAGAGGACGCGATTTGCCAATGTGGTGCTGCCGCATCTCGGCGATGCCTATGCGTTGGCGCGCTGGCTCGCGCGCAACGACAGCGACGCCGAGGACATCGTGCAGGAAGCCTGCCTGCGCGCCTTTCGCGGAATCGCGGGCTTCGGCGACGTCAACGCCCGCGCCTGGGTGCTGAGCATCGTGCGCAACACCGCCTTCACCTGGCTCAAGAAGCACCGCGACCCGCGCCTCATCGCCGTCGAGAATATCGAGCTGGTGGAGGCGCCGGGGCCCGAAGAGGACGGGGGGCCGTTCGCCGGACCGTCCTCGCCGGAAGCCTCGCTGATCGAACGCGCCGACGCGGCGCGCCTCGAGGCGGCGATCGGCGCGCTGCCCGAGGAGTTCCGCGAGACCCTGGTGTTGCGCGACCTGCAGGGCCTCGATTACCGCGCCATCGCGGAGGTCACCGGCGTGCCGATTGGGACCGTGACGTCGCGGCTCGCGCGTGCCCGCCGCCGGCTGATGGCGCAGTTGGGAAAGGACACCGAATGACGCAAGCGGACGACCCATTTCTGCTCGTGCACGCCTATTGCGACGGCGAGCTCGACCCCGCCAACGCTCTCGCCTTCGAGCGCCGGTTGGCGGCGGACCCGCGGCTCGCGGCCGAGCGCGATCGCATCCAGGCCTTGAAGCGCGCCATGACGCGGCTCAAGCCCGCCGCGCTGCCGCCGGCGGGATTGCGCAGCCGCATCGAGACGGCAGTCGGATTGCGCCGGCCCGCCATGCGCCCGACCTGGAGCGCGCTGGCAGCGTCGGTCACCCTCGCGGTGATGCTGTCGAGCGCCGCCACCTGGTCGGTGCTGGCGCCGAGCCGGGCCGGCCTGGTTGAGGACGAGGTGGTCGGCAGCCATATCCGGGCCCTGATGGGCGCGCAGCCCTTCGACATCGCATCGTCCGACCGTCACACCGTCAAGCCGTGGTTCAACGGACGCATCGTGCAATCGCCGCGCGTGGTCGATCTCGCCGCCGAGGGCTTTCCGCTGGTCGGCGGGCGCATCGACGTGATCGCCAAAACCCCGGTGCCGTCGCTGGTCTATCGCTATCAGAAGCATCTCATCAGCGTGACCGCCACCCAGGGGCTCGGCGCGCCGCCGCGCGAGCGCGTCGCCGATGGCTATCACGTGATCGGATGGACCGATGGCGGTGTGTCCTACTGGGCGGTGTCGGATGTGGGCGTCGGCGAGCTGGAGAAATTCGTGCAGCTGTTTCGCGCCGCGCCGACGGATGGTTGATGATGCCGCCCGCGCTCGTCGCGGGCATCCACGCATTTGCAACGCTGCAACGAGAAAGACGTGGATGGCCGGGACGCGGGCGAGCGAAGCGACGCCGTTCTTCGAGCGGCTATGCCCGGCCATGACGAAAAGAGAACCAGACGCCAGTTGAATTCGCCTGCGAAATCAGTTTGTCTCGCGGGCTCATGTCCGAACCCCTCTACATCGGCAAGCCGCTGCGGCGGCGCGAGGACGGGCCGCTGCTGCGCGGGCAGGGCCGTTTCGTCGACGATCTCGTGTTTCCCGCCACGCTCGAAGCCGCCTTCGTGCGCAGCCCGCATCCGCATGCCTCGATTAGCGCGATCGACGCGCGCGCCGCGCGCGCATTGCCGGGCGTGCATGCCGTCTTCACGCTCGATGATCTGAAACCGCAGCTTGCGCAGGAGCGGTTGCCGCTGCAGTTCCGCACCGCCCAGCTGCCGCCCGACATCACTCCTTTCGTGCTGGCCAAGGACGAGGTGGCCTTCGTCGGCGAAGCGGTCGCGATCGTGATCGCCGACACGCGCTACCTCGCCGAGGATGCCGCCGCGCTGGTGGCGGTCGACTACGAGCCGCTGCCGGCCGTGTCCGATTGCCGGCTGGCGCTCGCGCCCGGTGCGCCCCTCGCGCACCGGGGCCGCAAGAGCAACGTGATGATCGAGTTCAGCCAGACCTACGGCGACGTGGCGTCCGCTTTCGCGCACGCGCCCCACCGGGTGAGCGTGAACCTGAAGCAGCATCGCGGCGGCGCGCATTCGATCGAGGGGCGCGGCGTGCTGGCGGCCTATGACACCAACGAGGAGCGGTTGACCGTGTGGTCGTCGACCCAGCTCGCTCACGAAGTACGGGCCTTCCTGATGCTGCTGCTGCGGCTCGACGAGAACCAGGTGCGGGTGGTGGCCCCCGACGTGGGCGGCGGCTTCGGGGCGAAATTCGTCATGTATCCCGAGGAGGTCGCGGTCGCGGCCGCGTGCCTCAGGCTGCGCCGCGCCATCAAATGGATCGAGGACCGGCGGGAGCATTTCGTCGCGGCCGTGCAGGAGCGCGACCAGTATTGGGATCTCGAGGCCGCCTGCGACCCGGACGGCCGCCTGCTCGGCGTACGGGGCCGCATGATCCACGACGAGGGCGCCTACACGCCGCAGGGAATCAATCTTCCCTATAACGCTTCGAGCGCGCTGCCGGGTCCCTATGTGTTGCCGGCCTACGATCTGCTGGTCCAGGTGGTCGAGACCAACAAGGTGGCCACCATGCCGGTGCGCGGCGCCGGCTATCCGGAGGGCGCCTTCGCTATGGAGCGTCTGCTCGATCGCATCGCGCAAACGCTCGGCCTCGATCGCGCCGAGGTGCGGCGGCGCAACCTGGTGCCACCCGAACGCATGCCTTATGTGACGCCGGTGAAGACGCGCTCGGGCTCGCCCGTCACGCTCGACAGCGGCGATTTTCCCGCTTGCCTCGCGGGCGCGCTCGCGGCGATCGACTATCCGGGCTTTCCGGTGCGCCAGAGCGATGCGCGCGCGCGTGGGCGCCATCTCGGCATCGGCATCGGGATCGGCGTCAAGGGAACGGGACGCGGACCCTTCGAATCCGGCATCGTGCGCATCGGACGCTCCGGGCGCATCTCGGTCTATACCGGGGCGATGCCGATGGGGCAGGGCATCAAGACCGCGCTCGCGCAGATCTGCGCCGAGCAGTTCGCCGTTTCCCCCGACCTCATCAGCGTGACGGCGGGCGACACCGCGGTCATTCCGCACGGGCAGGGCGGCTTCGCCAGCCGTCAGACCGTGACCGCGGGCTCGGCGGTGCATCTTGCCGCGGTCGCGGTGCGCGAGAAGGCCTTCAAGGTGGCGGCGCACCTCTTGGAGGCGAGCCCGCGCGACCTCGAGATGCGCGACGGGCGGATCGAGATCGTGGGCGCGCGCGGCAGCGGCTTTTCGTTGCGCGAGCTTGCCGAGGCGGTATCGGGGGTGCCGGGCTATGCCATGCCGGGCGCCTTCGAGCCCGGGCTCGAAAGCCTGCAGAACTTCATGCCGAGCGCGCTCACCTATGGGGGCGGCGCGCACGCGGTCGAGGTCGACGTCGACAGCGAGACCGGCGGCGTGCGCATCCTGCGCTATGTGGTGGTCAACGACAGCGGACGCGCCATCAATCCGATGATCGTCGAAGGCCAGGTGGTGGGCGGTGCCGTCCACGGGATCGGCAACGCGCTGTACGAATGGATGGGCTATGACGCCGGCGCCCAGCCGGTCACCACGACTTTTGCGGAATATCTCCTGCCCTGCGCCACCGAGGTGCCCAGGATCGAGGTGACGCTGGCGGAATATCCCTCGCCGCTCAATCCGCTCGGCGTCAAGGGCGTGGGCGAAGCCGGCTGCGTGCCGGCCGCCGCCGCGATCGTGTCCGCGGTCGAGCACGCGCTCGCGCCCTTCGGGCTGCGCATCGAGGAATATCCGATGTCGCCCGCGCGGCTGGTCGGGATGATCGTGGGCCGCACGGCCTGAGGGCCTCGAAAGCTGCTGCGGCGCGGCCGTGGCCGCAGTACAAGGTCGGAGCGAAAGAGCACCCAGAGGGGCCGGAATGGATTCGTTCGAGACGCTGCAAAGCCAATCCCTCGACGCCGACATCCTGCAGGTCCGTCTCGACCGGCCGGAGGCCGCCAATGCGCTGAATACGCGGATGGGGCGCGACCTGCTCGCCCTGTTCTCGGGACTGAATGCCGATCCGCGGCAGGCCCGCTGCATCATCCTGTCGGGCGCCGGCGAGCGCGCTTTTTGCGCCGGCGGCGACCTCAAGGAGCGCAACGGCATGACCGATGCGCAGTGGCAGGATCAGCATCTCGTTTTCGAGCAGATGATCCGCGCCGTCATCGACTGCCCGATTCCCGTCATCGCGGCCGTGAATGGCGCCGCCTATGGGGGCGGGCTCGAGATCGCGCTCGGCTGCGACTTCATCTATGCGGCGCGCACCGCGCGCTTCGCCCTCACCGAAGTGACGCTCGGCATCATGCCGGGCTGCGGCGGAACCCAGAACCTGCCGCGCGCGGTGGGCGAGCGGCGCGCCAAGGAACTGATCATGAGTGGCAACGTATTCTCGGCCGACGAGGCGCTGCAATGGGGCCTGGTCAACCGGGTGTGCGAGCCCGACAAACTGTTGGAGGACGCCCTGGAGATCGCACGCAAGATCGCCGGTAACGGACCGATCGCGGTGCGCCAGGCCAAGCACGCCATCCATCACGGTCTTGATGGGTCGCTCGCCAACGGCATGCTGCTCGAGATCGAGGCCTACAATCGATTGCCGCCGACCCAGGATCGGCGCGAAGGCATCCTGGCGTTCAACGAGAAGCGCCGCCCGGCCTTCAAGGGAAACTGATCCATGCGGCCACACGCCACCATCCGCGAGGTCGGGCTGCGCGACGGGCTGCAGCTGGTGAAATCCTTCCTGGCGACCGAGCGCAAGATCGCGTGGTTCCACGAGGAGGTGGCGGCCGGGCTTAGGGAGGTCGAGGTGACGTCCTTCGTGCCGCCGAGCGTCGTGCCGCAGTTCGCCGACGCCGCCGAGGTGGCGCAGGCGGCGGTCGCGATCGACGGCCTGGTGGTGGCGGCCCTGGTGCCCAACCTCAAGGGCGCGACGCGAGGTTTCGACGCCGGCGTCGGCAAGATCAATTTCGTGCTCTCCGCAAGCGAGGCGCACAATCTCGCCAATGTGCGGCGAAGCACGGCCGAATCCGTCGCGGATTTCGGCCGCATCATTGCGGAACGCAAGGCGCGCGGCCTCGCCACCAAGGTGGTGGCCGGGATTGCGACCACGTTCGGCTGCACCATCCAGGGACATGTGCCGGAAGCGCAGGTGCTGCGGCTGGTCGAAAGTCTCGCCGCCGCCGGCAGCGACGAGATCGTGCTGGCGGACACCGTCGGCTACGCCAATCCGGCGCAGGTGAAACGGATCTTTTCCGCCGTCGCGGCGATCTTCGACAAGCCGATCTATGCCCATTTCCACGACACGCGCGGGCTCGGCCTCGCCAACGTGAGCGCCGCGGTGGATGCCGGGATCACCCGCTTCGATGCCTCGATCGGCGGGCTCGGCGGCTGTCCCTTCGCGCCCGGCGCGAGCGGCAATATCGATACCGAGGATTGCGCCTTCCTGCTCGAATCGCTCGGTTTCGACACCGGCCTGGACATCGAGAAGCTGGTCGCGCTGCGCGAGCGCGTGGCGCAGTGGCTGCCGCAGGAGCGCGTCGGTGGGATGATCGCGCAGGCCGGGCTGCCGAAGACCTTCGGGCGCACCGCGCAGGCGGCGGAGTGAGCGCCGGCCGGCATCGTGGCATGCCCGGCGGGCGTTCCGGCTTCCCGCGCACCGCCTGCACGGGTTAACATCGTGGTGGCGCGCGCCGGAGGGGGGCACCATGCTGCTGGTCGTCATCAATATCCTGATCATCTGCGTCGTCGGCACGATCCTGTTCTGGTTGATCGACAAATTCGTCCGCGACGGACGGCTGGCGAACCTGCTCAAGATCCTGGTCACGCTGGTCTGTCTCGCCGCCGTTCTGCGGCATCTGCTTCCGGCGCTCGGATTGAGCGATCTCCTGTAGCGGCCCGGCGCGCCCGTCCCCATATTCATGCGGTGCCGGCAGACCGCAACGAGGCTTCGCCACACCAGAACGGGAGCATGCCGCTGACGCGCGCGCCTCAAAGGGTCACGCCAGTATGTTGAAGCTCGATCGTGCGGGAACGGCCCTTTCCGAATGGTTCGGCGGCGTGGCCGACCTCGCCGAGCTTGCCAAAGGCTCAACGGTCCGGCTCGCGGTCACCGGCTTGAGCCGGTCCGGCAAGACGGTTTTCATCACCAGCCTGGTGCACAATCTGCTCAGCACGCTGCATCAGCCGCACCGTATGCCGCTCCTGCGGGCGGTTGCCGACGGTCGGTTGTTGGCGGCCAGGGTCGGGCGCCACAAGGGCGATCGCCTGCCGCGCTTTCCCTACCGGCGCAACATCGAGCGGATGGCGGCGACGCCGGCCGATTGGCCCGCCCGCACCACCGACATCAGCGAAATCGCGATCGACATCCGATTCGTGCCGGCGGGCGCGCTCGGCTTTCTGCTCGGACGGGTCAGCGGCGGTGCCGCGACCTTGCGGCTCAAGATCGTCGACTATCCGGGCGAATGGCTGCTCGATCTTCCGCTGATGACGCAAAGCTATGCCGAGTGGTCGCGCGCCACATTGGAGCTCTGCCGGCGCGGGGTGCGGGCCGAAATCGGACGGGATTTCCTCGCCTTTCTGTCGGATCATCGCGCCGACACGGCGGCGACCGACGAAGAGGCGAGGCGGGCCCATGAACTTTACCGCCAGCTGCTGCTGACGGCGCGCAACCAGCATGGCCTGAGCTTTCTTCAACCCGGCAGATTCCTCGAGCCCGGATCGCTGGGCGGCAAATCCCAACTCTGGTTCGCACCGCTCGACGTTCCCGAGCACCGGGAGCGCCTCGCCGCCGGCACGCTGGGAGCGCTGATGGAGCAGCGCTTCGAGACCTACAAGAACGACGTGGTCATGCCGTTCTACGAGCAGCATTTTCGCAACTACGCGCGACAAATCGTGTTGGTGGACGTGCTCGGCGCCTTGCTGGCTGGTCGCGAGGCATTCGAGGATACGCGGCTCGCCATCGAGGCGATCCTGGAAAGCTTCCGCTATGGGCGCAGCGGCACGCTGATGCGGCTGTTGCGCGGCGTCCGCATCGAGAAAGTGCTGCTCGCCGCCACCAAGGCCGACCACGTGCCCGAGGTGCAGCGCGACCACCTCGCCGCCCTCCTGCGCAACATGGCTGCGCTGCCGGCCATCGATGTCGCAAGCCGCAATGCCGGTCTCGACGTGGCGGCGCTCGCGTCGGTCGTCTCGACCGAAGAAGATACCCAGGAGATCGACGGCCACGGAGTTCAGGTCGTCGTCGGCACGCCGGTCGGCCGCACCACCAAGGCGAAATTCTTCGTCGGCAACGTGCCGATCCGTCCCCCCCGGCCGAAAGCCTGGGGCAAGCCTTTCCTCAACATACCGGTGTTCGAGCCGCCGCTGATCGAGGTATCGCCGGTCGACGGCATCCCCCACATCAATCTCGATCTCGCGCTCGATTATCTCATCGGGGACCGATTGCGATGAGCGATCATTCCGACCGCCGCGAAGCCGGCGACAACCCGCGTGTCCTCACGCTGGAAACATCCCAGGAGGCGGGCCCGCGCCATGTCGCCGGCTTGACGCCGCGGATCATCGAGACCGCGCAGACCGGGCGCATCGTGCCGGCCCCGCCCGCCGCGCCGCCGCTTGCGCGCCCGGCCCGGCCGCGCCGGCGCAGCCGCGTGGTGAAGCTCGGCCTGACCGGGGTGGGCGTCGCCTTCGTGGGCTGGGCCGGGGTCGATATCTACCTGTGGCTCTCGTCCGCCTTCGAGCACAGCGCCACGCTCGGATGGGTGGCGAGTGCGGCGGTGGCCTGCGGCGTGGGCGGCGCCGGACTGGTGATCGCCCGCGAACTCAAAAGCTTCCTTGCCCTCAAGAGCGTCGAGGCCAATCAACAGCGCATCGCGGGGCGATTCGAGAGCGGCCGGCCGTCCGACCCGCAGGATGCGATCCGCAACGTGCTGGCGGGCATCCCGAAGGATCGCGAAAGCATGAACGCGATCGAGGCGTTTCAGCGCCAGATACAACGTCATCACTCGCCGACGCAGCAATTGGAGCTTCTGTCGCAGACCGTGATGGCACCGTTCGACCGGCGCGCCGAGGCGATCGTGCGCCGGGCCAGTGCGCGCGCCTTCGGGATCACCGCGATCAGCCCGACCGCGATCACCGACGCGCTGTTCTTCATCGCCTGCAGCATCCACATGGTGCGCGGGATCGCGGCCTGCTACGGACACCGCCCGACGGCGGCCGCCACGGTCCATTTGTTGCGGCGAGTGATGCTCGAAGGCGGCAAGCTCGGCGCCATCGATCTTGCGGCCGCGACCCTCACCCAGCATGTCGCGGGCGCGGTCGCCGAGCGGGTCGCGGCGAGCGCGGCCGAATCAATGTACGCGACGCAGCGCATGGCGCGGCTCGGCCTCGTCACCATGAGTCTCTGCCGCCCGGTGCCGTTCAGGCCTCAGGAGATACCGGGCATCTTGCCGTCGTTGTTTGGGAATCTGTTCGCCCGCAGTGGGTCCGAGGACCAGGGTAGATAGACGTCACAAGCGACGTGGGGCCCCTTCGGGCCGCGTCTCGTTTGTTTTCGCGGGTGCTGCGCGACGCCAATGGTTAACAAGCGCAGCCATTGTTCTCTCGATCGCGACCGGTCGCCGGATTGACGGAACCTTTCCGCCGCTTTCCCGTTAGTGCCCTGCAATTATCCCAACGCTCACACAAAGGTACTCGACATGATCAGACTCGCATTTGCGGCAGCGACCGCGGCTGCCATATTCACCGCTGCTTCGTCGTTTGGCGTCGTCCCGGCCAAGGCGGAGAATGTGCAAATGGCCCAGGTCGGCGTCGAGATTGGCGTGGGTCAGGACCGGGGCGTGCGCGAGGAGCGAGTTGTTCGCGAGCGCCGGCGGGACTCCGATGTGACCGTCGGTGTCGGTCCGGGCGGCGTCCGGGTCGGGCCGCGCGACAATTGCCGCATGGTGACCACCAAGGTCGAGCGAGACGACGGCAGCTCGATCACGCGCAAGGAGCGCCGCTGCAACTGATCACGGATTGAGATGGGAATGGCCCCTGTGATGGGGCCATTTTCATTTTCCGCGCTCGCTTACGCGGGCTCCGCGGCGATCGATCGCGCGGATCACCCTGGGGACATCGCGGAATCCGGACTTACGCGTTCGCCAATCTGCGTTAAACTACGTGGCTGCGTTCTTCCGATCTTGGCCGTCACTCACGCCTTCACAGATTCTCGAAAGGACAGCATCATGTCGCTCGGACTCATCCTGGCTATCATCCTGATCATCTTCCTGCTCGGTGGATTCAGTGGCCGTTTCGGCGGCTATGGCTACGGTTATGGGCACGGCGGCGTCGGCAGCATCGGCACCATCCTGATCATCGTGGTCATTCTGATGCTGCTCGGCCGCCTGTAAGGCGCGGGCCGACCAAGAGGCGGTTTTTTCGTCACTGCACAACATTGGCTGCCTGTGCGGATCGGCGATTGCGGTCGCCGGCTGATTCCCATACCAAAGCTGCGGCGTGCTCCGACGGGATGGTCGGGGCACACGGCGCATTGGTTTGGGTCACCTGGCGGTTGAGCACGCATGAGCAAGCCTCCCGGCTTCATCGACAAGCACGGATTGTGGACCGACGAGCAGAAAGCGCGCGCCGAGGACATCAAGCGCCGGCTGGCGGCGGGCGAGGTGAAATACATCCGGCTCGCCTGGGGCGACACGCACGGCTATTCGCGCGCCAAGACCCTGACGGTCCCCGCCTTCCTCTCGGCACTGACGGCGGGCCATAATATCGGCGTCGCGACCACGACGCTCGATTCCGCGGGCGCGCGCGTCTTCGCGTCCTTCACACGCGGCGGCGGCATGGGGCTCGACGAGATGACGGGCTCGCCCAACCTTATCGTCGTTCCCGATCCCGCGACATTCCGCACGCTGCCTTGGGCGCCCGGCGTCGGCTGGATCCTGTGCGACGAGTATTTCAAGGATGGGCGCCCGTTCCCTTTCGCGACCCGCCAGCTTCTGCGCAAGGCGCTGGCCCGCCTCGGCGATCACGGCTATGGCTGCGTGGTCGGCACCGAGATCGAGTGGTATCTGTTGCGCGTGGCCGACGATCATCTGTCCTATGAGCATGTCGGCCTGCCAGGCGCCCGCGGCCGCGCCTTGCAGACCTGGCCGGTCGAGCCCGGCTATCACTACCACTCCGAATCCAACCTGGACCTGATGGAGCCGGCGCTGGGCGCGCTCGGCGACGCCTGCGAGAAGCTCGGGCTCGACCTTCGCTCGATCGAGAATGAATGGGGCCCCGGGCAGGTCGAGTGCACCTTTGCGCCGCGTCCGGCCCTGGAGGCGGCCGACAACGTGTTGCTGTTCCGAACCGCCACGCGCCAGATCTGCCGGCGTCTCGGCTATTTCGCGACATTCATGTGCCGGCCGGCGCTGAAGGGCTATTATGCAAGCGGCTGGCACCTGCATCAGTCACTGGTGGACACCGCGAGCGGGGTCAACCGGTTCGTGCCGGACGAGGCCGGCGAGACCCTGTCGCGGCTCGGCCGCCACTACCTCGCGGGCCTGCTCGCCTATGCGGTGCCCGGCACGGTCTTCGCGACGCCGACCGTCAACGGCTTCCGGCGCTTCCGGCCGAACTCGCTCGCGCCCGACCGGGTGACCTGGGCCAATGACCACCGCGGCGTGATGGTGCGCGTGCTGGGTGGGGCGGGCGATCCCGCTACCCGGATGGAAAACCGCATCGGCGAGCCGGCGGCCAATCCCTATCTCTATGTGCTGTCGCAGGTCGTGGCCGGACTTGCCGGCATCGAGGCCGGGCTACAGCCGCAGGCGCCGGACATCGAGCCCTATGGGGCGGCGCGCCCCCTCCTGCCGAAGAGCCTGCCTGAGGCGCTCGACGCGCTCGACAAGGAGCCGTTGTTCCGCCGCGAGCTAGGCGATAGCTTTGTGGACTATTTCGTGGCGCTCAAGCGGACCGAGGCCGGCCGCTATCAGCGTTCGCTCGAGGACACGAAGACATCGCCCCAGAGCGAGGAGGCCAGCGCGTGGGAGCAGAACGAGTATTTCGATTTCTTCTGAACGCCAGATGCGGCTGGTCGTACGCTGTACGTTAAGGAGTACGTCATGACGGCGCTCGAGAAGATTGCTGCGGCGCCTGGCCGGCTCGGCGGTACTGCGTTGTATGATTGGGATCACCTCGTCCAGGAAGACCGCGCCCATCGGTTGATCTACACCGATCCCGCCATCTTCGAAGCCGAGATGACGCACGTGTTCGGCGGCACCTGGACCTATCTCGCGCACGAGAGCGAGATCCCGAACCGCAACGACTTCATCACGCGCCGCATGGGCTTGCGCCCGCTCATCATCCTGCGCGACCCGGATGACAAGATCCGCGCGCTCTACAACCGCTGCACCCATCGCGGCACGACGCTGTGCCGCTGGGAGAAGGGCAATGCCAAGTCGTTTCAATGCCCCTATCACGGCTGGAACTTCCTCAACACCGGCAAGCTGCGCGGCGTGCCGTGGCCGGAGGGCTATGCCGCCGACCTGCGCGATCCGAAATACAACGTCGCCCAGGTGCCGCGCGTGGAATCCTATCGCGGATTTGTGTTCGGCACCCTCAATATGGATGCGTTGCCGCTGCGACAGCATCTCGGCGCAATCACCCGCGTCATCGACGAGTGGCTGGACCGCAATCCCGGCGGCAAGGTCGTGGTCTGCGAAGCCAACCGGATCAAATACAAGGGCAACTGGAAGCTCGCCTATGACAATTCATGCGACGGCTATCACGTGGCCTATTCGCATCGCTCGCTCCTGGAAACCGAGAACCGTTTCGCCGGCGATAATGCCAAGGGCATGGCCTATTATCGCGATTCGCCCGACAGCCAGCCGATGTACATGCGCTATACCGGCCACGGCAATCACTTCAAGGACAAGCGGCCGAATCTCGAGAAACGCCCGGGCGGCCTGTGGGCGCTGGAATCGGCGCATCCCGGGATGGAGCATTACGAGGCCGAGTTCATCCGGCGCTACGGCGAGCGCGCCTACGAGCTGCTCGACCTTGCGGGATCCGAGCCCGTGAACATCAACATCTTCCCGAACCTGTCGCTGCTCGGCAACCACATCCAGGTGTTCGAGCCGCTCGGCGTGGCCGAGACCAACGCGATCTGGTACGGCACCATGATCGTCGACGCGGACGGCAGCCTGGGCGAGGCCGTCACCGACATCAACGCGCTGCGCATGCGTACGCAGGAGGGCTTCCCCAATTTCGGGGAGGTCGACGATGTGGCGAATTTCGAGCAGATCCAGCGCGGCCTGACGGCCGTCGAAGATGAGTGGGTCTACATGAACCGCGGCCTCGGCATTCCGAGTCGCTTCAAGACCGACGAGGAGGGCTCGATCACGGCGCCCGCCACCGACGAAGCCTTCATGCGCGAGCATTTCAAGGAATGGAAACGGCTCATGAAAGCGCGCCCGAACCTCGCGATCCGGCGGGAGCCGTGAGATGACGGCCGCGCCCAATCCCTCGCGCAGCTCCTATTATGTCGACGACGCGCTCTATCGCGGGCTGATGGCGAATTTTTCCGGCTGGCAAGACGACGACCGCGCCGTCACCGACGCGGCAGCGCGCGACGAGTTCCGCCGGCTGCTGGAACGCGAGGCGAGGCTGCTCGACCAGCTCCGTTACGACGATTGGCTGGCCTTGTACGCGCCTGAATGCATCTATTGGGTGCCGTCGACTCCCAATGCCGGCGACCCGCGGCGCGAGATCTCCGTGATGTTCGACGACCGCCGCCGGCTGGAGGACCGCATCTATCGCTTTCGCACCGGCTATGCCTGGTCGCAGGCCCCGGCCTCGCGCACGGTGCACCTGGTGACCAATGTGGAGGTCTTCGCGACCGCGCGCGACGACTGCCGCATGCTGCGCTCGAATTTCCTCATCAGCGAGTTCTGGGGCGACGAGACCCGCGTGTTGACGGGCTGGGCCGGCCACCATGTGGTGCGCGACACCGAGGGGTGGAAGATCCGGGCCAAGCAGGTGAACCTGATCGACTGCGACCAGAGCATCAGAAACCCGAGCATCATCCTCTAGCGGGCATCAATGCAAAAAATCGAGCTGACGCTGGCCTGCGGGCGCTATGACCGCACCCAACCGCTGATCGACGGCCGGGTGCAACCCGACGGCGTCGATCTGACCTTCATTCCGCTGCGCCCGGGGGAGACCTTCTGGCGCATGCTCAACCACGGCGAGTTCGACGTGTCCGAAATGTCGCTCTCGTCCTATACGATCCTGCGCTCGGAGGGCGACACGCGCTTCATCGCGATCCCGGTCTTTCCCTCGCGGGTCTTTCGCCACTCGGCGCTCTATGTGCGGGCCGGCTCGAAGATCGAGCGGCCGGAGGATCTCAGGGGCAAGCGCGTGGGCGTCGGCGACTACCAGATGACCGCGGCCGTCTGGGTGCGCGGGTTCCTGACGCACGAATATGGAGTGGCGCCGGAGTATATCGCCTGGGTGGTGGGCAAACCGATCCGCTCCATCACGCCGCCCGCCGGCATCCGGCTGGAGCCCATCCGGCCCGATACCACGCTGGAAGAGATGCTCGAGCGCGGCGAGATCGATGCGCTCGCCTCGGTGATGATCCCGGGCGGGCTCGGCAAGACCGTCCACCGGATATTTCGGGATTCGCGCCAGGTCGAGATCGACTACTACAGGAAGACGCGCATCTTCCCGATCATGCATACGCTCGTGCTCAAGACCAGCCTGTACGAGCGCAAGCCTTGGCTCGCCGTGAGCTTCTACCGCGCCTTTTGCCGCGCGCGCGACATCGCCTATCAGTCGATCTACGACACCGACGCGTTGAGCGTCAGTCTCCCCTGGGTGATCCAGGAGACGGAAGCGACACGCGGCATATTCGGGCCGCA
>DATBBS010000688.1:0-6572 GCA_036270895.1 Xanthobacteraceae bacterium | reverse complement strand
GGTAGAAAGGACGACGAGCAGCGACGTCGTCGCGAGCGCAACGTGACGCATGTGGTCTTCTCCCGCGCACCCCAATCGGGGGAATGATAGACTGTTAGTCGCAGGACACGAGAAGAAAGTTCACCTTGCGTTAAGCAAAATGACAAGCCATTGAAAACAAATGGATTTCCCAGAATGTCCTGCTCGCTGAACCATGCCTGTCCAGGGTTCGTTTGGGGCGCGACTGTGGCGGTAAGGCGATCCGGCCTGCCCGGCGCCGGCGTCCGCCGGGCTCGGGTTGGGGGCCCGCCTCTTCCGGGCGCTGTTGCATGAAAACGCGTGACCACGACCTTGCTCGCCTGCTGGACGGCATCCGCGCCGGCGACCGCGCGCTGCTTGCGCGCGCCATCACGCTGATCGAATCCAAACGTGCCGACGATCACACGACCGCGCGGCAGCTGGTGCAGGAGCTGCTGCCGCTGACCGGGCGCGCGGTCCGCGTCGGCATCACCGGGGCGCCAGGTGTCGGCAAGTCGACCACCATCGATGCGCTCGGAACCTATCTCACGGGGCGCAGGCACAAAGTCGCGGTGCTGGCGGTCGATCCCTCCTCGGCACGCACCGGCGGCTCAATTCTCGCCGACAAGACCCGGATGGCGCGGCTGGCGGCGGACGACAACGCCTTCATCCGCCCCTCGCCCGCCGCCGGCACGCTTGGTGGAGTCGCCGCCAAGACGCGCGAGTGCATGCTTCTGTGCGAGGCCGCGGGCTTCGACGTCATCCTGGTCGAGACCGTCGGCACCGGCCAGTCGGAGACCGCCGTCGCCGACATGACCGACTTTTTCCTGGCGCTGATGCTGCCGGGCGCCGGCGACGAGCTGCAAGGTCTCAAAAAAGGCTTGGTCGAGCTCGCCGACATGATCGCGATCAACAAGGCCGACGGCGACAATCTCGGGCGCGCTCAGGCGGCGGCGGCCGAATATCGCGCGGCATTGCATATCCTCAGCCCACGTTCGCCCAACTGGGCGCCGCCGGTCGTGACCTATTCGGCGCTCACCGGCGACGGCATCGCCGAATTGTGGGCGCAGGTGATCGCCCATCGCGACCAGCTCACGGCCTCGGCCGAGTTGACGGCGCGACGGCGTGAACAGCAGGTCAAATGGATGTGGACGATGCTCGACGATTTCTGGCGCAGCCGGATCGCCTCGGACGCGAAGCTCAAGGCCACGCTGCCGCAGATCGAGGCTGCGGTCGCGGCCGGACAGTTGTCGCCCGCACGTGCGGTCGACGAGCTCGTGGCAGCGCTCGGCGTGTGATGACGACGATCCTGCTCACCGGCTTCGGCGACTTTCCGGGGGCGCCGATCAATCCGACCACCGCGCTGGTCGCACATCTCGCCCGCACGGCCCGTCGGCGCGGCGTGCGCTGCATCGCGCATGTTTTCGCGACCCGCTACGCGGCGGTCGATCGCGAGCTGCCGGCCCTGATCGCGGCGCACCGTCCCGATGCGATCGTGATGTTCGGCCTTGCGGGACGCCGCCGGCGCGTGAGCATCGAAACCTGCGCCCGCAACCGGATCTCGGCCTTTCCCGATGCGGGCGGCGCCGTGCCGCAACGTCGCGCGATCGCGCCCGGAGCGCCCGCCATTGCGTGCGGACGGGCGCCGTTTACGCGGCTGCTGGCGGCGGCGCGCGCGACCCGCGTCGCGACGGGCATGTCGCGCGATGCAGGAGCCTATCTGTGCAACTACGTCTATTGGCGCGCGCTCGAGGCCGCCGCCGCGCCGGAAGGCCCGCGCATTGCGGTGTTCATTCACGTGCCGCGCGTCGGGCCGAAGTTCCGCCCGCGCAAACGGGTGAAGCAGCGGCAATTCACCTTCGACGAGCTGGTCCGCGTCGGCAGGGCCATTGTGGCGGCCGTCAAAGCTTGATTCCGACAAAAGCCGGACTTGATCCGCGGTGGCATCGGGTTTTCTGAAAATATCCTCGTTAACCGCGAACCAATGAATTCAGGCCACCCTCGTGCTCCCGACCTATGATCGGGTTTCGGCAATACCGGAGAGCCGTCATGACCATCGACCGCCGGGCCTTTGTGGCCGGCCTCGCCACGGCCGCGACGCCATCATTCGCTTGCGCGGCCGTGACGCGCGCGGCCGCGCCGATGTCAGCCTTCGGGATCGACGCCGCCACGCTCGGCGTGCGCGCCGGCAGCCCGGATGACCAGACCGACGTGTTGCAGCGCGCGATCGACCAAGCGGCGGCGACCCGGGCGCCGCTCGCGCTCGCGCCCGGCGTCTACCGCGCCGGCGACCTTGCGTTGCCTGCGGGCGCGCAAATCACCGGCATTCGCGGCGCGACCCGGTTGGTATCGAGCCGCGGCCGGCCCCTGTTCACGGCTGCGCAGGCCGATCAGGTGACGCTCGCGGGACTTGTGCTCGACGGCGTCCGCGCCCGGCTGCCGCCGCGGCTCGGTCTCGTCTCCCTGATGAACGGACGCGGCGTGAAGATCACGGACTGCGCCATCATGGCGGCCGGCGGCCACGGCATCTATCTCGAAGGGATCGCGGGCGAGATCACCGGCACCACGGTGAGCGGCGCGGCCGATGTCGCCATCCTCTCCTATGACGCTAAGGGGCTCACGATCGCCCGCAACCTCGTGCGCGACGCCGCCAACAACGGCATCCAGATCTTGCGCGAAGTCGCAGGCGAGGACGGCACCATGGTGCTCGACAACCGCATCGAGAATATCCGCAACGACTCCGGCGGTTCCGGCCAATTCGGCAACGCCGTCAATGCGCACCGCGCCGGCCACGTGATCGTGCGCGGCAACCGCATCCACGACTGCGCCTTCTCGGCGGTGCGCGGCAATTCCGCCTCCTATATCGAGATCACCGGAAATTCCTGCAGCGAGCTCGGCGAGGTCGCGCTTTATTCCGAGTTCAGTTTCGAGGGCGCCGTCATCGCCAACAACACCGTCGACGGCGCCCAGGTCGGCGTCTCGGTCGCCAATTTCAACGAAGGGGGTCGCATCGCGGTGGTGCAAGGCAACATCTTCCGCAATCTCACCCCCCGGCAAGACAAGGACGCGCACGGCATCGGCATCTATGTGGAGGCCGACACTGCCGTCACCGGCAACGTGGTCGAGAATGCGTCATTTGCCGGCATGATCGCCGGATGGGGTCGTTATCTGCGCGATGTCACGATCACCGGCAATGTGGTGCGGGGAGCCGACATCGGCGTCGGCGTTTCGGTGGTCCCGGGCGCCGGTGGCGCGGTCATCGCCAACAACGTGATTTCCGGCTCGCGGCGCGGCGCCATCCTCGGCATGGACCATATCGCGGTCGTGACCGAAGACCTTACCAAGGACGGGGCCGCGCGCTACGCCCAGCTCGCCATCACCGGCAACCGGGTGAATTGACCCCGGCGTCACGCCGGAACGCATCCCGCAGATCACAACCACAGGGGAAGTCCGCGGGTTCGCACCCGCGTGGCCGGCCTGTATAGTGGCGCCTGGAGCATTAGGAACAACGCCATGCAGGTCGGCGCGAGCCAGGAGAATGACGCAGCGGCCCTTCGCGGCGGCAGCATCATTCGCGAGATCAAGGCGAGCAACATCGAGTTCGTCGTCTCGGTGCCCGACATCACTACCAGCGAGGGCCTGCTGCGCCCGCTCGCCGGCACCACGCATCCGCGCCTGATCCGCATCTGCAAGGAGGACGAAGGGGTCGGCATTTGCGCCGGGCTCGCCTATAGCGGACGGCGCTCGCTCCTTCTGATCCAGCAGACCGGCATGCTCGACTCGATCAACGCGATCCGCGGCGTCGCGGTCGAATATGCGCTGCCGATCTGCATGATGGTCGGCCTGCTCGAGAAGGAGCCGGGCGTGCGCCCGCAGCAATCCAAGCGCTATGGCGTGCGCATCGTCGAGCCGATCCTCGACGCCATGGGCATCGCCTATCACGAGATCGAGGAGGAATCCGATGTGGCAAAAATCAAGCCGGCGATCGACGCGGCCTATGCGGATTCCCGCCCCGTGGTCCTGCTGATCGGGCGGCGGCCGTCATGATGAAGCGCGACGACTGCCTCAGGGCGCTGGCCCGTCATGTGGCCGAGGCCGACATCGTGCTGCCGGTCTACAGCACCGCCTTCGACTGGATCACGATCCGCCCGAGCCCGCTCAACTATCTGTCGCACGGCGCGATGGGCCTCGCCTCCTCGCATGGGCTCGGCCTGGCGCTCGGGCGGCCGGACAAGCGGGTCATCGTGCTCGACGGCGACGGCAGCCTGCTGATGAATCTCGGCACCCTGGTGACGATCGGCGAAATCGCGCCACCGAACTTCTTCCACTTCGTCTGCCAGAACGGGACCTACGAGGCGAATGGCGGCCATCCGATTCCCGGCCGCCAGAACGTCGATTTCGCCGCGCTCGCGCGGGCGGCGGGCATTCGCACGGTGCACGAATTCTCCGATCTCAAGATCTTCGAGCAGCAGATCGGCGCGCTGCTGGCGGAGCGCGGGCCGGTCTTCGCCTGTCTCAAGATCGTCGCCGGCGGACCGCAGGAACGCGACTACAGCCGCATCCACGGCCCGCAGGTGCGCGCCGCATTCCGTCAAGCGCTGGCAGCGAGCTGAGGCGCTAGGCTTCGCGCGGAGGAAACCATGCCGCAACCTCGCGGTGTTCGATACGCGCTCGCCATCGGCCTTCTTCTGCTGGCGCAGGTCTTTGCGACGCCCGCGTCGGCGCAGCCGTCGGACTATCCCAACCACAAGATCACCTTCGTGGTCGGCTTCGCGCCGGGCGGCGGCATCGACACCTTCGCGCGCGTGATGGCGCAGGAGCTCACCGAGCAATTCGGCTGGCAGATCGTGGTCGAGAACCGCGCCGGCGCGGCGTCCAACATCGCCGCCAAGATCGTCGCCGCAGCCGCGCCCGACGGCTACACGCTGCTGTTCACCGGCAACAGCTACGCCATCAACCAGACGCTCTACAAGAATCCCGGCTACGCCACCGAGGACCTGGCCCCGGTCGCGTTCGTGGCGCTCGACAGCCAGGCGCTCGCGGTCAATGCGAGCAATCAGGCGCGCACCCTGCCGGAATTTTTCGCGGCCGCTCGCTCTAAGCCGTTCAATTTCGGCTTCGGCGGATCGTCCGCGCGCATCGCGGCCGAATACGTGTTCCATGTGCTGGCCAAGGCGAACGCGACCGGCGTGCCGTTCCAGAGCGGCGCTCCGGCGCTCAACGCGCTGCTCGGCCATCACGTCGATATCAATGTCGGCCCGGTGGCCGAGGTGCATCCGATGATCCAGCAGGGCACGGTGCGCGCGCTTGCCGTCACCGGGGCGCGGCGGGCCGAGGCCCTTCCCGACATCCCGACCCTCGACGAGCTCGGTTTTCCGGGCCTCGGCATCAACGGGTGGATCGGGCTCTTGGCGCCGGCAAAAACGCCGCCCGAAACCCAGGCCAGGTTCAACGCGGCGGTGAACACGATCATCGCCACGCCGAAGGTCGAGCAGCGCCTGCGCGTCCTGGGATACGAGCCCTATCGCGGATCACTCGCGCAGGCACCCGCCTTCCTCAGCCGCCAGATCGAGACCTGGGCCCAATTGATCCGCGCGACCGGGATCGCGGCCGAGTAACGCCCGGCTTTCTCAAGCCTTCAATGCGCGAGCGGATCCGGCCGCAGCTGGAAATGCACCACCATGGGCTTCATTCCCTTGCCGCCTTCCTGCAGCCACGGCGCCCGGTCTCCGCTGCTCGTCCACAATCCGCGGCCCTTCCAGCCGGCGTTGGGGTCATCGATGCGGCCGTCCAGCCCCTTGGCGTAGAAGCCGGTCGGATACGGCACCTTCATGGTGATCATCTTGCCGTCCTTGAGCGCGATCAGGCCGTCATTCAGGTTGCCGGTCGAGACCGGCACGTCGTCGCCGAGCCCCAGGGTGTTGTGCTGGTCGACCCAGGAGTAGTAGCTCGATTCCGCGCTGTTCTGCCCGAGACCTTCGAAGCCGGGGCCAGGATACTGGTAGAAGGTCCAGCCTTCCGGGCAGTGGTCGCCGGTCGCGGTCGGTCCGTTGAGCACCTTGCACTTGCGCCGGTCGAAGCTGCCGAGATGGCCGCTCGCGAGCGACACCCACACGACGCCCTTGCTGTCGATGTCGCCGCCGCGCGGGCCGAAGCCCGGCATCGGGACGTTGTAGACCTCCGTCAGCGCGGTCTCCGGCGGATTGGAGCCGGGGTCGATGCGGGCGACCGAGCCCGGATTCGTGCGCAGCGTTCCCCAGATCGAATTGTCGGCCGGGCTCGGCATCACGGCGTAGAACACTTGCGCGATCCGCTTATCCTTGGCGGGATCGAGCGGCTGGTTCGGCTCGACATAGTCGTCCCGCTTGCCGTTGCCGTTGGTATCGAGGACGAGCGCGGTCCACCCCTGCGACTTCGCGGCGTCGCCGGTCTCGTCGAACATTTTGGTGTTGAGCCAGCCAACCACGCCGCCCCCGCCGCCGCTGCTGGTCCATAGCGTGTCGTTGGCGTCATAGGCGAAGTTCAAGTGATGGGTCTGGAAGCAGGTGTCGACGAAGGTGTATTTCATCGTCTTG
>DATBBS010000687.1:0-1691 GCA_036270895.1 Xanthobacteraceae bacterium | reverse complement strand
CCTGTGGGACGAGGTGAAGGACAAGCTCGGCGCCAACGGCCTGAGCCTGTCGGGCGGCCAGCAGCAGCGCCTCTGCATCGCGCGCACCGTCGCGGTGAAGCCCGAGGTGATCCTGCTCGACGAGCCGTGCTCGGCGCTCGACCCGATCTCCACCGCCAAGATCGAGGGGCTGATCGACGAGCTCAAGGACGACTACACGATCGCGATCGTGACCCACAACATGCAGCAGGCCGCGCGCTGCTCCGACTTCACGGCTTTCATGTATCTCGGCGAGCTGGTGGAATACGACACCACCAGCAAGATGTTCACCACTCCGAGCGACCGGCGCACCCAGGACTATATCACCGGCCGCTTCGGCTGACCCGAATTCGAGCGACGCGGAGTGGGCCGCCGCGAGACGGATGCGAGGACCTCGACATGACGATGATGGAACACACGATCAAGGCCTTCGACGCCGACCTGCAGGATCTCGTGCGGGTCGTCGCGGAGATGGGCGGCCTGGCGGAAAAGCAGATCGGAGACGCCTTCGAGGCGCTCGACAAGCGCGACCTCGCGCTCGCCGAGCGCGTCGTCGCCGATGACGCCAAGATCGACGCCCTGCAGCGCGAGATCGAGGAAAAGGCGATCCTCACCATCGCGCGGCGTCAGCCCATGGCGGTCGACCTGCGCGAGATCGTCGGCGCGCTGCGCGTGTCGAACGATCTCGAGCGCATCGGCGACCTCGCCAAGAACATCGCCAAGCGGGTCGGCGCGCTCGAAGGCGACTTCCAGCCGCAGCAGGTGATGCGCGGCGTCGAGCACATGACCGACCTCGTACTCACCCAGATCAAGGACGTCCTCGACAGCTTCGCGCGCCGCAACGCGGCGGAAGCCATGGCGGTGTGGCGCAGCGACGAGGAGGTGGACGCGGTCAACAATTCCCTGTTCCGCGAGCTTCTGACCTACATGATGGAAGACCCGCGCAACATCAGCTACTGCATCCATCTGCTGTTCTGCGCCAAGAACATCGAGCGCATGGGAGATCACGCCACCAACATCGCCGAGACCGTCTATTACATGGTCGAAGGCCACGCCATCGCGGAGGAACGCCCCAAGGGCGATACCACCGCGGTAACCAACGTCCCGTTCCGGAACTGAGGCGAGGAAACAGCCCCCCATGTCCGCCCGAATCCTGATCGTCGAGGACGAGGAGCCGCTCACGCTCCTGCTGCGCTACAATCTCGAATCCGAGGGCTATGCGGTCGACGCCGCCGGCCGCGGGGACGAGGCCGAGCTGCGCCTCAAGGAAACCCCGCCCGACCTCGCGGTGATCGACTGGATGCTGCCGGGGCTTTCCGGCATCGAGCTCATCCGGCGCCTGCGGGCCAAGCCGGAGACGCGCCGGCTGCCCATCATCATGCTCACCGCGCGCGGCGAGGAAGGCGAGCGCGTCCGCGGGCTGGCGACCGGCGCCGACGACTACATCGTCAAGCCCTTTTCGGTTCCGGAGCTGCTCGCCCGCATCCGCGCGCTGCTGCGCCGCGCAAAGCCCGAGCGGGTCGCGGCCACGCTCTCGGCCGGCGATATCGAGCTCGACCGCGACACCAAGCGCGTGTCGCGCTCGGGCCGCGAGGTGCCGCTCGGGCCGACCGAGTTCCGGCTGCTCGAATTCCTGCTGGAGAATTCCGGCCGCGTGTTCTCGCGCGAGCAGC
>DATBBS010000686.1:0-6024 GCA_036270895.1 Xanthobacteraceae bacterium | reverse complement strand
CCGCGGCGGACGCCGCGACACGCGCTAGCGGGTCAGCACGATGAAGTCGGTTTCGGTGCCGGTCTCGGGCCCGAGCCCCTGATCCGAGATGATCAAGGTGGCGCCGGCCGACATCAAGGCGGAGATGCGCGCCAGCGCGGGCGCCGGAATCCCGACCCGGTCGAGCGCCTCGGCGGCGCTCGCCGTGCGCGCGACCGCGGGCGCAACGGTCTTCTGGGTGTGCCGGCTGCGGGAGCCCTTGGGTTCGCGGAGCGCCTCGACCTTCCTGGCAGCTTCGTCCGACAGCGACAGCTCGAGCCAGCGGAAGCTCACGCCGTCGGGCATCGCTTCGCTCGCGGTGAAGAGGTGGGTGCCGAGGGGCAGCTCGGGCCGGGCGACCGTGACCGGGGCGCTGAACACCGGCTGGAAGCCCTTGCGCACGAAGACCTTGCCTTCCTTCTTGCTGACGAAAACCGTGATCGGGCCCGGCCGCAGCGGCCGCTCCGGGCCGAAGGGCACGACGGACTCCGCGCTCTCGGGCTTCGGCGTGCTTTCGGGCGTCGGGCTGTCCGGCTCGACGACCTTCGGGGCGCTCGCGGCCTCAGGCGTGGGGCTTGTCTTGTCGAGGACCATGGGCGCGCCCTCGGTCTTGGGCGTCGGGCTGGTCTGCTCGAAGACCGTCGTCGCGCTCTCGGGCTTGGCGGCCGGGCGGGCGAGCTCGAAGGCCTTTGGCAGCTCGACCGGCTGCGGCGGCGTCACCATGACGGGCTTTACCACCACGGTGCCGGTCGCCGGCTCGAAGGACGGCGCGCTCGCGTCTGCGCCGATTTGGGCGCCGTCTTGCGTGCCAAGTTGCGCGCGGGTTTCGGCACCGATCGGCGCGCCCTGCGAGCCGGCCTCGACAACGTCCTGCGCGCCATCGCGGGAGTCCTGCCGCAGGATCGCCGGCGCGTCCGCCGCCGCGGCCATCTCGTGCGGTTCGGCCGGCGCGTTGTCGACGGGCGCCGTGACTGGCAGCGCGGCATCCTGCGGCGGCGCGGCCGCGGTTGCTTCGGGCCGCGACTTGACGATTCCAGCGGACGCCTGGGAGTCGCCTGCATCTGACATCATGGTCGGAATGGTCGGACTTTTGCGCTGCGCGGTCTTGACCGCGTCGGCGGGCATGGCCTCGGCCCGGACCGGCTCGGTCAACACGCCGATCTTGTCGATGGCCGGCTTGGGCAGCTGGAACAAGCCGGGATGCTCGAAGGCGACCGGCGTGATCTCGTTGCGGGTGATGATGACGCGGGCGCCGGCGCGCGTCAGGCCATAAAGCTTAACGGCAAAATCATAGGGCATGCGGATGCAGCCGTGAGACGCCGGATAGCCGGGCAGAGCGCCCGCATGCATGGCCACGCCGGACCAGGTGATCCGCTGCATATAGGGCATGGGCGCGCCGCTATAGATGTTGGATTCGTGGAAAACCTGTTTCTGGATGACGCTGAACACGCCCGTCGGGGTCGGGTGTCCGGGCATGCCGGTCGACACCGGGGCCTGCGCCACCACCTCGCCGCGGTCGTAGAGCGTCAGGCGCTGGTTGGCGATCGAGATGGCGATGAGGGGCATCTGGAGCGCCCTGGACGCCTTGGCGGTCTTGGGGGCCTTGGCTGCCTTCGGTGCCTTTTTGGCCTGGACGGCGCGCCTGGCGACTGGAGGCCGGGGCTCCCAACGCTCTCCACGCTCCCAGCGCTCTCCGCGCTGCCAGTGGTCTCCCCGGTCCCAATTGTCCCAATGGTCCCAGTCCGCATGAGCCGAATTGGCGGCCGCGAACAGGATGGCGGCCGCCACCGCGCCCGCCAATGCCCGACGCCTGCGCGCTATCACAGACAACGCCCTTCCGCCGCCCGAAAACGAGCCTTCAACGCCTTTACGTGACATCACGGTACTCACTCCCCAGACGGCAGCCTAGCTCGCAAACTCGCAGAAAACTATTCGGTTCCTCGCGTCAACGCCATGTCGTTCGCGCCGCCCGGCGCGCATTTTTACGACTATTGTTAAGGATAGGCGGGCGGGCGGGCGACGGAAGGGGCGCAAGGATTTTCAAGGGCTTAGACAGTTCGCGCGGAGCTTCGCCCAGGTCTGCGGCGGAAGCGGGGCAAAGCCGCGCGCGCCCGCATGGCGGGCTGCGCCCGGGCATGCGTTTGCGCGCGGTCCGTCCCGCTCCAATCGCGGCGGTGCTTACGTGTGGCGTCAGAAAAGCCCGCCGCGCTCAATCCGACATGGCGGCACTAGCGATGAAGGCAGGCATACCGCTGCACCAGCGCGCGACTCGCCGAGGGGACCGCGCGCTCGGCTTGCTGATTCGCGGTCGCCACGGCGCAGGAGAGCCAGAAATAATTCGCGCGCGGATTGACCACCAGGCGCGAGGGCGCAAAGCCGGGCGCCAGCAGCACGGACAAGTACGGCGTCGTCGAATTCCATGACAGACGATTGACGCCGGCTCGGTCCGACGACACGAAGCGCGCATCTCCGAGCGCCGGATCGGACGCAGTGCCGGTCGCAAGGGCCTGGATGGCGGCCTTGTATTGTGTCCAGGCCACGGCGAATTTCGCGGTCTCGACCGCATGCACCAGCGTCACCAGCACAATGGCGCCGACGGCGGCACGCGCCATCGTGTCGGCGGCGAGCAACGCCATCAGCGGCCGCAGGAAAGGAAGGCGCAGCCGGCCGTCGGCATCGAGCGCGTAGAGCGCGGCCAGACCGCCGTACCCCAGCGTTGCGATCAGCAATACGGTCCGAAAAAAATAACGGTGATAGGTATGGAGCGACTGATCGAACCACAGCCAATAGACGATCAATGCCGCGGCGACGATGGCGGCGGCGGCAGGCTGCGCGGTCGCCGGCGCGAAGCGGCGAAGACACAGAAAAAAGATGCCGTAGGCCACGAGCGCGCCCGCCAGCGACAGGAAGAAGCCGTTGACGAATCTGTCGGGGTCGAAGAAGTGCAGCGCCGCCGCGGTGAACACCCCGGCGTAATAGTCGTCGGGTGGCAGCGCCGCCTTCACGCCGCACCAGATCATCATGACGACCAGGAAGGCGCCGGCCGCCCGCCACAGGGCGGGGTCGCGCGGGCCGCGCAACGCCAGCGTCGCCAGGATGGCGACTTCGAGCACGATCGCGCCTTCATGCGTGAAGGCAAGCGCGAGCAGCACGACGAAGACCAGAACGGTCCCGCCGAGGCCAGGGCGCGCGTAGTGACAGAGGGCGAACGCCGGCCAGAACAGCGCATGCGCCATCCACATCTCGGTCGGGAAGCCGAAGACCAGCGGAGCCGAACAGGCGGTCGACGCGCAGGCGTAAGCGAAGATGATGCGGCCGCGGGAGCGGTCGGCCGCCCAGGTGGCGGCGAGCCCGAGCAGCGGCGCCGCGTAGAACAGGATTCCGTAGGCCGCGATGCCGCCGCGGGCGTCCCCGGTCATGCCCACATAGGCCTCGGCCGGAACGAAGGAGAAAAGATAGACGAAGAGACGGCCCGGCATGTTGTGCAGATGGAACGCCCAGGCATCCTGCGCGGCGACCGCGTAGGAAAAGATCGAGCCGTCGCCGTACATCTGCAGGTCGTAACGAAGACCCACGACGACGAACAGGATCGACCAGCCGATCCCGAGCGCGACCGCCACGGCGCGCAGCAGCGCTATCGCGGAACCCGCCGCGACGTCGGCCCGCGCGGCGGCCGGCATGTCGCGCGACTGCAAGATATCCATTCCCATTTCGACCCCTGCGGGCGCCATGCCGCGCCAACCTGTCGCCTTTCGGTTCGCCGAACGCAAGTGTAGACGGTTGGCCGCGCGTGGGTAAGGATAGCGCACCGGCGGCGTTTCCCGCATGTGTTCGGAAGAGGCGGAATAACCGGGCCGAAGGATTGTTCACATCTCGCGGATCCGGCATCGAGCCTTTCGGTTCGGCGGAAAATCCGAGCATTTGGGGGAAAGCCGAACCGGTGAGTCAGGCCGAACAGACCGACGTCTCGCGCTACTACGATCTGCTCCATCTGTGGACGCGGCTCAACAAGGGGTTCCGGGCATTTTCCGGAATCGAGGCGCGGGCCATTCATCGATGGCTGGATCATCCCGACAGCGGCGATTTCAGTCCTGCCACCATTCACGCGATCATGCTGTCGGCCGGTCTCGGCGACGCGCCGATCGCGGCGCTCGACGCCGGTTGCGGCTATGGCGGAACGGTCTTCGCCTTGCAGGCCGCCCTCGGCGGGCGCTGGCACGGCATCACGATCTCGCCGCGGCAATGCGCGGTCGCCGCCAAGGCGGCGCGCCAAAAGGGCCTCGCCAATGCGGTGACCTTCCGCTGCGCCTCCTACGACGAACCGCAGGCGCAGGGCTACGGTCTGATCTACGGCATCGAGAGCCTGATCCACAGCGTCGACCCGGCGCGAACGATCGGAAATCTGGCGCGCGCGCTGCGTCCGGGCGGCACCTTCATCATCATCGACGACATGCCGGTCGACCCGGTGCCGGCGGAATTTGCCGCCGACCTGGCGGGCTTCAAGGCGGCGTGGCGCTGCCCCGTAATGCCGTCCGCAACCCAATGGTCGGCGCATCTCGCGGCCGCGCAATGCGACGTCATCGAGACGCGCGACCTGACCGGCCTGATGCGGCCGCGCTCCGAACGCGAGGTGTCGCAGGCGATCGGCGAGGTTCGCCGGCGCCGGCGCTGGCGCGATTTTCTGGGCTTGCGGCGGATCGGCGAGGCGGAGATCGGCGGCCTGCTGCTCGAACGGCTGGGCCGCGAGCGTGTGGTGCGCTACATGATGATCCGGGCGCGCAAGCGCGGCTGAGACGTCACCCGCGCTCCGCCACCAGCCGGTCGACGCGCTCGCGGCTGGCGTGATGCGCCGCCATCAGGCTGTGGATGTCGCGCGGAAGCTCGGCGCCGCGACGTTCCCCCGGCGGCTTGAGCTGCGCCGAGATGTAGGCCCCCTCCTCGCGCCCGAGCGCCA
Organism: Xanthobacteraceae bacterium; assembly: GCA_036270895.1. GTDB lineage: Bacteria > Pseudomonadota > Alphaproteobacteria > Rhizobiales > Xanthobacteraceae > JAVDCA01. Next base: position 1,052 of record DATBBS010000686.1, on the reverse strand, counting down.
CCAGGCCGCGGCCGAAGCTCATCTGCTCGCGCTGATAGCGCGTCAACGCGGCCGCGAGATCGTCGGCATGGGCGGCGAGCGCGTCGGCGAGCGAGGCGGCGTCGAGCGCCGCCTTGGTGACGCCGGCGCCCACATGCGGGCGCGCCACGAAGGCGGCGTCGCCCAACAGCGCCACCCGGCCGAACGCGATCGCAGGCGACTCCAGATCGAAGATCGGCTGGAAGAAGGGCTCGGCGCGCGCGAAAATGTCGGCGATCTGCGGTGCCACCCGGGCGCGCGCCATCGCCTTGATGCCGGCGATGATCTCGGGCCGGATGAGCGGCGGCGCAATCGAGAATTCATGATGCCGGCCGGCCGCATCGGTGCACAGGTCGACCAGCGTGGTCGCCGGGTCGGTCGGACGATACCAGATGATATTGTAGGCGCGACGGCCGGCCGCGGTGTCGTTGTCGCGCCCCGGGACCGGGTAGCCGATGAGCTGCTCGCCGTCCGGCAAGCAGAATGTGTAGCTCTCGAAAATCTCGGCGCGGATTTTTTGCGGGATCTCGCTTTCCTGCAGCATCGCCCGCCAGGCGATATAGCCCGCATACAGCGGCTGAAGGTCGGGCAGGAACTGGCTGCGCACGGTCGAGCGGATACCGTCGGCGCCGACCAGGAGGTCGCCGCGCTCGCGCGCGCCGTCGGCGAACACCGCCGTGACGCCGTCGCGGTCCTGCTCGACGCGCTCGAGCGCGCAGCCGAGCCGGTAGCAATCCGGCGGCAGCGGCGCCCGCAGCGAGCGGTAGAGCCGCGCCCAGCCGCTCATCAGGCGCGCGGTCGGTTTCTCCAGCACGCGCGTGCCGTCGCGCTCGAGGCAGATCACCTTGCCGACCTTGACGCCCATGGAGTCGTCGAACGGGATGCCGGCGCGGCGCAGCACCTCGATGAGATGCGAATGGGTCCCGATGCCGGCGCCGCGGCTCGGCAGGTCGACGGCGTTGCGCTCGAACACCACCGCGTCCCAGCCGACGCTGCGCAACAGATGCGCCGCGATCAGCCCGCCGAGCGAGCCG
>DATBBS010000685.1:0-6136 GCA_036270895.1 Xanthobacteraceae bacterium | reverse complement strand
GTCCGGCCCCTCCTATATCTTCCGCGAGCAGCAGCAGCGCTATCTGCCGATCAAGTTCAGCGTGCGCGAGCGCGACCTCGGCAGCGCCATCCAGGAGGCGCAGGCCAAGGTCGCCGAGAACGTCCCGCTGCCGGCCGGGTCGCGGCTCGAATGGGTCGGCGAGTTCGGCAACCTCCAGGACGCCATCGCCCGGCTCAAGATCGTGGTGCCGATCAGCCTGGCGTTGATCGCGCTGCTGCTGTTCTTCAACTTCAACTCGGCCATCGACACCCTGCTCACCATGAGCGTCATCCCGATGGCGGTGATCGGCGGCATCTTCGGGCTCGCCGTCATGCAGATCCCGTTCAGCGTCTCGGCCGCGATCGGCTTCATCGCCCTGTTCGGGATCTCGGTGATGGACGGCATCATCATCATGTCGCAATACAATCAGCTCATTCGCGCCGGCCTCGACCGCACCACCGCGGTGCTGCGCACCGGCGAGCTGCAGATGCGTCCTGTGATCATGACCTGCATCATCGCGGGGGTCGGTCTTCTGCCGGCCGCGATGTCGTCCGGCATCGGATCGCAGGTACAGAAGCCGCTGGCGGTCGTGGTCGTCGGCGGCATGATGCTCGCGCCGTTCGTGATCCTGATCACGCTGCCGGTGCTGATCTCGCTGTTTTCGCGCGCCTTGCGCCGCTCGGTGCGCCACGAGCCGATGCGAGAGCCGGCTGAATGAGGCCAATACGTTATTAAGTCGTCATGCCCGCGCTCGCAGTCAAGCTCGCGCAGACTGCGTAAACTTGTCTGCGCGGGCATCCACGTCTTACAGCAGCCCAACAAGCAAGACGTGGATGGCCGGGACACATAGGCGAGCGAAGCGACGCCGTTCTTCGAACGGCTATGGGACGAGCGAAGCGACGCCGTTCTTCGAACGGCTATGGGACGAGCGAAACGACGCCGTTCTTCGAACGGCTAGGCCCGGCCATGACGTGAGGCTGAAGCTATCGCATCACCCTCACGTCATCTTCATGGGTATTGCGCCGAGGAAATCGCGCTTGCCGAGCTCCACGCCGCAATGGCGCAGGATCGCGTAGGCGGCAGTGAGGTGGAAATAGACGTTCGGCAGCACGAAATCGTTGAGGTAGTCGTCGCCCTTCATGTGGCCCTTGTTGGTCGGGCCGAGCGGGAACGTGATCTCGCGATCGGCCGACGCATCGATCTTCTTGGAGTCGAGTGTCTTCACATAGGCGACCGTCTTGGCGATCCGTGCCTTGAGCTGATCGATCGTCGTCTCGTTGTCCTCGAAAGGCGGCGGCTCGACGCCGGCGAGGCGCGCCGCGCCGTTCTTGGTCAGATCGCACGCAATCTGCACCTGGCGGGCGAGCGGGAACATGTCGGGCGCAAGCCGCCACTGCATCAGCACCGTGGGCTCTATTTTCTTGGCCGCCGCAAAGGCCGTGGCCTTGTCGAGATTGTCCGACAGCGCATTGAGACCGATCTCCAACGGCGGAACGCAGGCTTGCGACATGGTGTAGGGCATGGCGTGATTCCTCGGCTTGATGAAAGGGGAGCGGCGAAGCGCCGTTGCGCGGACCATGCACGCAACGGCGCGCGGTTTCAACCGGCTCGCAAGGTCAGCCCGGAAGGTCGTTGCGATGCCGGGCTTTGGGAAGCTTCTCGGCTATGCCCATCGCATCGGCGCGGCGCCGCATCTCCGACCAGATTTCGGCGGGATCGATCCCGAGGCGGCGCCAAAGCACCACGAGATGATAGAGCAGATCGGCGCTCTCGCGCGCGACGCCGCCGTTATTGCGCCTGACGGCTTCGAGCGCGACCTCGCCGGCCTCCTCGATGACCTTCTGCGCCACCTTGCGTGTGCCGGATCCCAGGAGCTTGGCGGTACGCGGATGGCTCTCCGGCGTCACGGCCGGGAGCGTATCGTGCAGGCGCTCGATCTCGCTGGAGCCGGCGGGTTGGCCGGCCTGCGGGTCGAGCCAGGCAGGCGGAAGCGCGACGAGCATCGCCGGCGCGGCGTTCATCTCGTTCAGTGCGGCTTGATCCGGGCCGGTCGACTTGCGATTTGCGCGCTGCTGCAAGCGCTCAATGCGCGACGTTCTGGCGAGTCTTGCGGACATCGCTCACCTCCATTTCCGCGTTTCGCGGCAGGTTGGTGAGCGTTGGGAAAAGACCGTCAGGAGCGGTCGCTTGCCATCGCGCAGCCATCCATGCGGCGTGCGATCGTTACATCTTGATGGCGCCGTGTCGCGGCGTCACCGAAGGGAATACTGCCCATGTGGTCGTTCTTGGTTTAACAGGCCTGCTCGCACGACCGCAGTCGGTGCGACGGTGCGCAGTTAGTCATGCGATCCGCGCGAGTCAAGCTCGATCCTGCGTGGCTTCGCGATTCAAGAAGATCACGAGTCCGCGTGGTGCCGTTATTGTCCCGACGGCGTGCGCAGCCCGTGCCAGACGTCCCGCACCTGCTGGTAATGGGTCTGCGGGTCGTAATCCGGCGAACTGAGCGCCAGATGGGCACGATCGAGGTGGCCGATGGCGCTCAGCAACGTATAGGAGGCCACCACGCGATCCTGCTGCGCCGCGATCAGGCGGGCCCGCGCCTGCATCAGATCCTGCTGGGAATTGAGCACCTCGAGGGTCGTGCGCTTGCCCGCCAGCGCTTCCTTCCTGACGCCCTCGAGCGCGATCGTGGAGGCGCGCACCTCGGCCTGCGCCGCGGCGAGCCCGATCTTCGCGCCTTCATGCGTCGCCCAGGCCGCGATCGCCGCGGTCTCGGCCTGCGCACGCACGCGGTCGAGCAGGACGCGGTTCTGGGTGAGGGTCTCCTTGGCCTGGCGCACCTGCGAGGCGGCGAGCCCGCCGTCATAGAGCGGCATGTTGAGCGAGCCGACGATCGAGGCCTGATCGGTCCGGGTGGTGCCGAGCGTGGTGTCGGTCTGCACGTTGCGCGACACGTTTCCCTGCACGCCGACCGTCGGGAAGAGGCCGCTCTCCGCGATGCTGACTGCGAATTGCGCCGCATCGACGTCATAGGTCGCACCCACGATGGTCGGGTTCTCGCGTCGGGCCAGCGCGATGGCCTCGTCGCGGCCGTGTGGCAGCAGCCGGTCGACGGGTTCCGCCGTCACCAGCTGTCCCGGCGCCACGCCGATCACCTGGGTGTAGGTCGCCCGGCTGATGGCGAGCGCGACCTCGGCGGCGTTGAGGTCGGCGGTGGCGCGTGCGTATCGCGCTTCCGCCTGCGCCACATCGGTCGGCGGGACGTCCCCGACGCGCAAGCGGGTGCGGGTCGTCTCGAGCGTCTCGCGCAGGAAGGTCACGTTGAGGCGCTGCGCCTCGACCAGGGACTGGTTGCTGAGCACGCCCATGTAGGCGGTCGCGCCGTCGAGCAGCACGGATTGCTCGACCGCGCGCAGCGATTCGCGCCCCGATCGTATCTGGGCCTCGGCCTGACGCACCGTGTTGCCGGTCTTGTAGCCGTTGAACAGAGTCTGATTGAGGGTGATCCCGGCCACCCAGGGTTTCAGCTGCGCCGATTGCGAGGTGTTGTCCGGCAACAGGTTGCGCAGGCTGATCAGACCGGCGCTCAACCCGACGGTGACTTGCGGGCGATATCCGGAGAGGGCTTGCGGAACGCCTTCGTCGGTGCTCCGGAGCTTCGCCCGCTCGGCGTTGAGCTGCGGATTGCCCTGATAGGCGCGCACCAGCGCGTCGGGCAGCGTCTCGGCGCCGGCGATGCGCGGCGCGAGCACGGCGAGCATCGCTACCGCCGTCAGGGCGCTGTGGATAACTCGGTGAAAAGACAGCCCAATGCGGGCCGTCCCGCGGCCGGAAAGTCTTCCGCCACCTTTCCTCACCGCAACCGACATGGCAATCGAATCCGTCGCGAGAATCTCGCGAAGCCCCGATTCATCTTGGGCTTAGGGGCCGCCGACATGCAAGCCTGAATGTCCGCGCGGCTGTTCCGGCAGCGGAACTTTGGGGAAAACTCGTTGCGCTCGGAACGGTTACCGTAGCGGCAGGGCGGAACCGAGCCTTGACAAATTCACGCGACCGACAGCCCAGCGGCGCATGTCAGAACAACCCGTCGATTCGGAACGAATATCCAAGTCCGAAGAAATAGTCGGGTGCATTGCGGTTGAGTCCGAAGCCGACATGGAAGTCCAGTTGCTGCGTGGGCGTGACGCGATACAGGCCACCCGAATTGAAGAGGTGACTGGGCCCTCCGCGGTCGGGAAAATCGCCCACATACTCGACGAAGAGGGCGGCCCGTTCGCCGATCTTACGCTCGACCACGAACGTGGCCTCCTGGATGAGCTTGGCCACCGGGTCGGAGGGCCGGAAAAAAGTCGTGGCCATCCCGCTCAGGCCCCAGCCGTCGGTGAGCTCATACGACCACGGAAATTGCAAATAGGGCTGGGCCCCCGGGCCCGCGATGGCGGCCGTGCCGGTCGGCAGGCCGATCCCGAAGGTCGCGGAAAGATCGACCTTGCCCGGCAAGGGACTGATCTGCCATTTCACGGCGGGCGCCACGTTCGAGAAGCCCGAGCCCGCATGGCCATGCGGCGCGGCGACATAGTTCGGGAGATCGATCAGGACTTCCAGGCACGGCGCCACACCGAGACGAAGCCTGCTGTTCGTGCCATCGAGAATCTGAGCGCCCTGCCGCGCGCTCAGATTGACGCCGTTCTCGCTTTGCAGGCTGCCGGTCGGCACGACCACACTCGAATTCGTCACGTCCGGGCGATCCGTCTCGATCTCGTTTCCGCTCTTGGGACAACCACCGGCCTCGGCCGCAGACACGCCCGGACATCCGAGCGCCGCCAAAACGACGGACAGCAGCCAGATGCGAAATCCAGCCGAGACGGACATCGACTGATAACCCTGCAAAACGGAACGCCCGAGAGCCGCCCGATGGAAGGTCGCGATCGTTGGCCACGGGCTGCCTTCTCGCTTTGCCAGACCTGTTCCACGGCCAGTTTATTCCCGGCCGTTACGTTGCGCCCGTACGTGATGCGGCGAACCGAGGGGTGACCCTGCCGGACCGACGCGCTATTGTGGCCCGCACAAGATCAGCCGACAAGCGAATGCGGCCTGGGAGGAGCTTCATGGATGTCCGTAAATTCCGGCGCGCGCTGGTATTTGGCGCCGCGCTGATCGTGGGGCTTGCAACCGCGGCAGGCGTGGCGACCGCGCAGGCACGCTACCCCAATCAGACCATCAAGATCGTGGTGGGATTCGCGGCCGGCGGCGGCAACGACATCATCGCCCGCATCATCGGGCAGAAGCTGCAGGAGAGTCTCGGCCAGACCGTCATCGTGGAGAACCGTCCGGGCGCGGGCGGCAAGATCGCGGCCGAGGCCGTGATGGCGGCGGCGCCCGACGGCTACACGCTGCTGGTCGGCGCGGCCGGCGCGATGAGCATCATTCCGGCGATCTCGGTCAAGCAGCCTTATCACGGCACAAAGGATTTCGCCCCGATCTCCATGGTGGCGGCGTTTCCGCTGATCCTGGTGGTGCAAGCGTCCCACCCGGCGAAGAACGTGAAGGACCTGGTGGCCTGGATGAAGGCGAATCCGGACAAATCGAATTACGCCACCTCCTCGCCCGCCTTCACGCTCGCGACCGAATTGTTCAAGCTCAAGACCGGCGCGCCCGGCACCGCGATTCCCTACAAGAGCAGCGGCGAATCGCTGGTGAGCGTGCTGGGCGAGCAGTCGCTCTTGACCATCGCGGATCCGCCGCCGACCACGCCGCTGGTGAAGAACGGCCAGGTGCGGGCGCTCGCGGTCCTCGCCACGACCCGCTCCGACGAGCTGCCCGACGTCCCGACCATGACCGAGGCCGGCGTCCCCGACGTCAACGTGTCGCTGTGGAGCGGCCTGTTCGCGCCCGCGCATACGCCGCCCGATATCGTGGCCAGGCTCGAAGGCGAGGTCATCAAGATCATGCAGATGCCGGACGTGAAGGAGAAATTCAAGGCGATGGCGACGCCGACCGTCGGCGGCACCGCCGCCGACTTCGCGCGCGTCATCGACACCGAGACCCAGACCTGGGCCGAGGTCGGCCGCGCCGCCAATGTGAAGCTGGAGTGATGGTCGCGGGAGCGCGAGGCGCTTTTTTGCCGTCATTGCGA
>DATBBS010000684.1:0-4336 GCA_036270895.1 Xanthobacteraceae bacterium | reverse complement strand
CCCGGGCTCGGGCAACGACGTGTTCGCGCGCCAGCTCATCCAGGTGATCGAGCAGGAGAAGCTGATGCCGGTGCGCATGCAGGTCGCCAACAAGGTGGGCGGCGGCAGCACCACGGCGGCCGCCTATGTGACCGAGAAGGCCGGCGACCCGAACGTCATCGCGGTGTTCGTGAATATCTGGCTGGTCGATCCGCTGGTGCAGCCGGAAGCGAAAACCAAACTCCTCGACATGACGCCGATCGCGCTGGTGCAGATCGAGCCGGCGCTGGTGGTGACCAGAAACGATTCTCCCTACAAGACCCTGGGCGACTTCATTTCGGCCGCGAAACTAAAGCCCGGCCAGCTCAAGCAGTCCGGCGGCTCGATCACCTCGCGCGAGAACGTGGTGCGGCAGTTGCTGATGAACAATTCCGGCGCGCGCTGGTCGTTCATCTCGTTTCCGGGCGGCGGCGAGCGGCTCGCCGCCCTGCTCGGCGGTCATGTCGATATCATGATTCTGGACCCGAGCGAGGCGCGCGAGCAGGTGCGCAGCGGCAAGCTGCGCGTGCTGGCACAGGCGGCGGAAAAGCGTCTGCCCGATTTCCAGGACGTGCCCACCCTGCGGGAGGCCGGGTTTGACGTGCCGGACGTGCCGCAGATCCGCGGCATCGTCGGCCCGCCCGGCATGCCGGCGGACGCGGTCGCCTTCTATGCGGAGCTTTTCCGCAAGACCACCCGCACGGCAGCCTGGCAGCATTATCTCGCCGACAACCAGTTCCAGGACGCCTTCCTGTCGCCCGAGGAGACGCGCAAATTCCTGGCCGAGTTCGACGGCCGGCTGCGCGGCCTGCTCACCGCGGCGGGCGTGAAGGTGGTGCGATGATGGCCGTCAATTCAGACTCCGTCATGGCCGGGCTCGTCCCGGCCATCCACGCCTTTCTTTCTTGCACCGCTGTCAGACGTGGATGCCCGCGACAAGCGCGGGCATGACGGAGAAACCGGATCGCCCGGATAAGGACAACGCCACCATGGCCCGCATTTCGCTGATCGAGGAAGCCGACCACCCCGAGCTCGCCCCCTTGATCGATCGCATCAAGGCGGGACGCCGCGGCGGCCTGCTCCATGTCTACAAGCTCCTGCTGCACGCGCCGCCGCTCGCCGAAACCTGGCTCGATCACGTCGGCGCGGTGCGCTGGAAAACCGCGCTCAGCGGAAGGCTGCGCGAGCTCCTGGTGATCCGCATCGCCCATGTGAACGGGATCGACTATGTGATCAGCCAGCACGTCCCGGCGCTGGCGCTTGCGGACGGCGTCACGCTCGCCGAATGCGATGCCCTCCCCGACTGGCGCAAATCGAGCCTGTTCGATGCGGCCGAGCGTGCCGCGCTCGCCTATGCGGACGCCATGGTGCTGCAGACCTCGGTTCCCGACGACGTCTTCGACGAGCTGCGGCGGCACTATGACGAGCGCGCGATCGTGGAGATCTCCGTGCTGGTCGGCACCTACCTGATGCACAACCGCGTCATGAAGGCGCTCAAGATCGATCTCGAGGCGCCGAGCGAGCGCGGCCGGTGAGACAATCGGTCCTCTGTCCGGCGGTTCCATTCGGAGTCATTGCGAGGATCCCTCCCCAAAGGGTTGCGGCGCCCATCATCGATGGATAGGTGATGGGAAAGGCGCATTCCGCAATGCCGTTCGGCCGTCAGTATCGTCGGAGTCCTGCCATGAAACGTTTCATGCTCGCCCTGCTGGCGCTCGTCCTGTGCGCCGGCACCGCCTCGGCCCAGAACGACGCCAATTGGCCGACCAAGCCGATCCGCTTCGTGGTGCCGTTTCCGGCCGGCAGCTTCGCCGACATCGCGATGCGGATCATGCAGCAGAAGCTGGGCGCGCGGCTCGGCCAGCAGCTCGTGATCGACAACCGCTCGGGCGCCAGCGGCAACATCGGCGCCGACATGCTGGCGAAGTCGCCGCCCGACGGCTACAATTTCGGGGTCGCCACCAACAGCACGCACGGGGTCTCGCCGGCGCTCAATCCGAGCATGCCCTATGACCCCGTCAAGGACTTCGCGATGGTGTCGCTGATCGGCGACGCCCCCTATGTGCTGATCACCACGCCGGATCTGCCGGCCCGGTCGGTGGAGGAGCTGATCGCACTCGCAAAATCGAAGCCGGGCGCGTTGAACTACGCCTCGGCCGGTCCGGCAAGCCTCGCGCATCTCGCCGGCGCGCTGTTCGAGCAGATGGCCGGCGTGAAGCTTACCGAGGTGCCGTACCGCAGTTCCTCCCAGTCCATCCTCGACACCACCGAAGGCCGCATCGAAATGCAGTTCGGCACCATGGGGCCGGTGCTGCCGCATATCCGGGCCGGCAAGGTGAAGGCGCTCGCCGTCACGGGGCTGAAGCGGCTCGACATCCTGCCGGACGTTCCGACCCTCGATGAATCCGGCCTGAAGGGCTACGACGCGGTGCTGTGGCTCGCCGTCGTGGCGCCGGCCGGCACGCCGCCCGCGATCGTCGCCCGGATGAACCGCGAGCTGAAAGAGGTCCTGGCCGAGCCCGATGTGGTGGAATTGTTCAAGGCGCAGGGCGTCAACGCCGCCTCGTCCACGCCGGACGAGCTGCGGGCGCTTATCGAGCGGGATATCGACAAATGGCGCAAGCTCGCCAAGGAGACCGGCATCACGATGGAAGCGAAGTGAGGCCCGACCACGCGCTTCGTCATGCCCGCGCTTGTCGCGGGCATCCACGTCTTAATGCATCAGCAAGAACAAAGGCGTGGATGGCCGGGACAAGCCCGGCCATGACGCAATCCGCGGTTTAAACTCTGATGATCATGCGCTAACGCACAATCCCGCGCCACAGATTGAGGCAGAGCCGTTCGAGATCGCTCAACGCATTGGCGCGCGCCGCGATGGCGGTGTGCGGCATCAGGATGACATGGCCGCTGCGGCAATATTTCAGCAGCGGATCGTCCGCCCGCGCCGGCTCGTCATAGCCGACGTCGAGCCCGAGGCCGCCCAGCCTGCCGCTGTCGAGCGCCTCGACCAGGGCGGCGCGATCGATCAGCTCGGCGCGCGCGCAATTGACCAGGCAGGCGCCGGGCTTGATGCCGCGCAACGCCGCGGCGCCGATGATGCCGCGGGTCGAGTCGTTCAACGGCAATTGCACCACCACATGGTCCGCCCGCGCCATCAGGTCGTCGAGCGCCGCATGGCGCACCGCCAGCGCGTCTTCGTCCGCGGCGGGCAGGCGGTTGCGCTGGAAATAGAGGGTCGTCATGCCGAAGGCAGCGGCGCGGCGCGCTATCTCGCGGCCGACCTCGCCGAGCCCGACGATTCCGAGCGTCGCGCCGAACAGCGTCTTGAGCCCGGCCACGCGGGCATAATTCGAATAGCCGATGAAGCCGGGAGCGCGCGGCCGAATCGCATAGCCGGCGCGCTCGAGTGCCGTGCGCTCCACCAGCCCGTCGAGCGAGCAGATGCGCTTGGCGAGCGCGAGCAGCAGGGCGAAACACTGCTCGGCGACCGCCACATTCACGTGGCGGTGCAGGAACGCGACCGCGACGCCCTCCTCGGCGCTGGCCGCCTGGTCGATGTTCGAGCCGATGGTGCCGAATTTCTGCACCACCTTCAGGCGCTTCGCACGTCCGAGCGCGGCGCGATCGATCAGCAGGCTTTCGACGATCACGCCGTCGGCGTCGGGAAGCCGGGCGAGCAGGTCGTCCTGATCCTGCGCCCATACCACCTTGGCCGGATAGAGCCCCGGAACGCGCGCGCGCAGCCGGGCGCACCAGTCCGGAAAATCCGGGACGTCATGGGCGAAAAAGTCGGCGACGGCGCGCTGGTGCGCAGGCGGCGTGTCCGGATCGAGGATGACGGGAACGATTTTGAGGAAGTGGTCTTCCTCGAGCAGAAGCGTGGGCATGGGGTGGACGAGGTCTCGGGTTGCGGCGGGCCGCCTTCGCCCTTCCGGGCTTCGGCGCGGCAAGCTGGCTTGCCGAGCCGTAGCCGCGAAGCAAGCGAAGGGCTGGTGGGCGCGACAGGGATCGAACCTGTGACCCCTACCATGTCAAGGTAGTGCTCTCCCGCTGAGCTACGCGCCCGAAAGACCTAAAGGGGTGGTTTCCTATATCGGCTCGGCCGGGTGCGGGCAAGCGCCCTCGGCCGGCTATCTGTCGTCAGGCGGCGAGCACCTTCTGGACCTCGTTGACGAGGTCGCGCAGGTGGAACGGCTTGGAAAGGACCTTGGCGTGCTTGGGCGCCGACGAATCGGGGTTGAGCGCGACCGCCGCAAAGCCGGTGATGAACATGATCTTGATGTCGGGGTCGAGCTCGGCCGCCCGGCGGGCAAGCTCG
>DATBBS010000683.1:0-4149 GCA_036270895.1 Xanthobacteraceae bacterium | reverse complement strand
CATCCCGAATGGGCCCAGGATGCGCGCTTTTCCACCAACCGGGCGCGCGTCGAGAACCGGAGCGTGCTCGACGCCTTGATCGGCGAGGCGCTGGCGCGAGATACGGCGGAACGCTGGGTCGCAAAGCTCAAGGCCGTGGGCGTTCCGTGCGGACGGATCAACACGGTGGCGCAGGCGCTGGAGGATCCTCACACCGCCGCGCGCCGGATGGTCGAGACGGTGGCACACCCGACCATCGGCGAGCTGAAGATGCTCGGCATCCCGTTCAAGTTTTCCGACACGCCGGCCGCGGTCGGGCGCGCGCCGCCCACGCTCGGCCAGCATACCGATGAGGTCCTGGGAGAGCTCGGCATGGACGCAGCCGCGATCGCGGCGCTGCGGCAAGGAAAGGTAATTTAGGTGGGATCATTGCGAGCGACCACGCCTTCGCTCGCTATGCGAGCTACGGCGGGTTCAAGTCCGCCGAAGCTCGGAGCGCGAAGGCGGAAGCGAAGCAATCTCTTTCCCGCGCGATTGCTTCGGCGGATTCGCATGCAATGACGGAGAGGGCAAGCAAATGTTTACCGGCCTCAGTCACGTCTCGATCGTGGTGCCCGATCTCGCGGCGGCGGCGGGCCGGCTGCGCGACACCTATGGGCTGCGGGTCGGAGAAATCCAGACCAATGCGGAGCAGGGCGTGCGTCTCGCCTATGCGGATCTCGGCAACGCCAGGATCGAGCTGATGGAACCGTCGCGGCCGGACTCGCCGGTGGCGAAATTCCTCGAACGCAACCCGAAGGGCGGCATCCACCATTTTTCGCTTGGTGTCGACGACATGGCGGCGGCCGCCGGGGATTTGCGCCGGGACGGGGTTCGCATCTTGGGCGCGGGCGCGCCGCAATATAATGTAGCGGGCGAACGGATCGCTTTCATTCACCCGGCAGACTTCCTGGGTGCGCTCGTCGAGCTTGAAGAGCACGGGCAGAAGGGCTCCCAATGAAAATCGCGCGCATCGAACCGATCGCGGTCGCCTTGCCGATGAAGAAGCCCGTCTTCATGTCGGGCGTCGAGATCAGGCAGGCCGACAACGTGCTGGTGCGGATCGAATCCGACACCGGCGTGGTCGGCTGGGGGGAGGCCGCCTCGGCGCCGACCATGACCGGCGAGACCGTCGAAAGCATGATGGCGGCCGTCTCGTACCTGTCCCCGGCCCTGCAAGGGCGCCTGGCCGAGGACATTGCCGGGGCGTCAGCCGCGATGGATGGCCGCATGTATGCGAACCACGCCGCCAAGGCGGCGATCGAGATCGCGCTGCATGATCTGGTGGGGCGGGCCACCTCGCGGCCGGCCTACGCGCTGCTGGGCGCCAAGCTTCGCAGCCGCATCGCGGTTCTCGGCGTCATCAGCAACGGCGAGCTCGCCGCCGACCTGCGCGATGCGGTCGCCAAGAAGGCCGCCGGCTTCACCGCCTTCAAGATCAAGGTCGGGATCGGAAAGCCGATCGCCGACGGCGAGCGCACGCGCCGCGTCTGCGAGGCTCTCGGGGCCGGCTGCCTGATCTCGTCCGACGCCAATGCGGGATGGAGCACCGAGGAGGCCGTGCAATATGTCGGCGCGGTCGCCGGCAGCGGATTGACTTTCTTCGAGCAGCCGGTCGCGGCGGACGACGTCGCCGGGATGGCGGCGGTCGCGGCGGCCGATACCGGTCTGGCGATCGGCGCCGACGAAAGCATCCACAGCCTCGCCGACATCCGCCGCCAACACGACCATCGGGCGGCGCGCGGCGTGAGCCTCAAGACCATCAAGCTCGGCGGCATGCGCGGCGTCTACGCGGCGGGCATGCTGTGCGAAGCGCTCGGGATGGCGGTGAACGTGTCCTGCAAGACAGGCGAATCGAGCATTGCGGGCGCTGCGGGCCTGCACATCGCGGCCGCCCTGCCGCGGCTTGCCTGGGGCCTGACCCTATCCAACGAGGGCCTGGCCGAGGATGTGACAACGCGCCCGATTCGCATCGAAGGCGGACATGTGGAAGTATCCGACCGTCCGGGACTTGGAATTGATGTCGACGAAGACCGTATCGGCCGCCATCGGCGCGATGTCGCGCGACGGCACGTGGCCTGACGATGGATCGATAAAATAGCGGCCAGAGGCCGAATGTGGGAGGACGCTATGGAAGCCCCAAGGACATCGCCTCGCGTCGGCGCCTGGCGGCGCGTTGCGGGATCGCTTGCGCTCTCGCTGGCGATCGCCGCCGGCCCGGCCGGCGCCGCCGAGAAAGTCAAGCTGTCGACCTTCCAGGCCAACCTATGCTGCTTCACGGTCTACGTGGCCCAGCACCTCAAGCTGTTCGAGAAGCACGGCGTAGAGGTCGAGATCGTCTACGGCACCGGCATCCAGGCGGCCAACATCATGATCAGCGGCTCGGCCGAGGTCGGCGCCTTCGCGATCGAGCACGGCGTGGCGGTGAGCAGCAAGGGGCAGGACCTCAAGCTCCTCGTCGTCAACCAGCAGCTTCCGCCGCTCAGCCTCATCCTGCGCAACGACGTGCCGACCCCCAATGCCGACAAGCCTTATCCGCAGATGGTCCGCGATCTCAAGGGATTGAAGATCGGCATCAGCTCGGCCGGCGCCTCGACCGACACCGTACTGCAATATCTCCTGCGCGAAGCCGGCCTCGATCCCAAGAAGGACGTGAACATCGTTCCGGTCGGCGATCCCGGCACCATGCTGGCGGCGCTCAAGAACGGCGTGATCGACGGCGCCATGGCGGTCGAGCCGGCGCAGACCGCGGCGCTGCACGGCATGAAGATCGCCAAGATGGTGGTCGACGTCGAAGGCGGCGGCGCGCCGCTGTTCAAGGAATACGCCTACAACGGGATGTTCGTCCGCGCCGCCTTCCTGAAGGATCGCCCGCAGGTCGCGCGCGGCATCGTCGCCGCCGTCGTGGAGGCCGAGCAGGCCATCAACGATCCGGGCCGCATTGACGAGATCATGCAGGTTGGCGCCACCTACATGAAAGGGCTCGATCCCGCGCTGCTGCGCGCCTATCTGGACCGCTACCGCTCGATCTTCCAGCCGGTCGCGACCCCGACCGCGATGGAGAACGTCAACAAGCTCCTGCTCGCCGGCAACCTGATCGCGCAGGGCGTGCCCTATGATCGGATCGTCGCGACCGACTTCATGCCGCGCTCATTCTCGCTGCCCAAGACCTATTGAGCCGTCATGACGGTGGTCTCGGCCCCTGACGATCTCGACCTCGGGGCGCAGCCGGATGCGCGCGCGCACCATCGGCGGGTGCTGCTGGCGCGGCTGATCGTCGTCGGCAGCTTTCTGGCGGTATGGCAGGGCGCGGTCGCGATCGGCCTCGTCGATGCCTTCTGGATCAGCAGCCCGGCGCTTGTGGTCCAGGAGCTCTGGGCGCAGCTCGCGAGCGGCGAGCTGATCGGCGACGTCGCCATCACGGTGTTCGAGGCGCTGATCGCCTTCGTGGTATCCTCGGTGCTCGGCATCGCGGCTGGCCTGCTGCTTGCGCGCTCGCCGTTCTGGGACGAGGTGCTGGCTCCGCTCGTGCTCGCCCTCAACAGCCTGCCGCGCGTCGCGCTCGCGCCCCTCATCATCCTGTGGTTCGGCATCGGGATCACCGCCAAGGTCGTGACCGCCTTTACGCTCGTCTTCTTCATCCTGCTGGTGAACACGCTGGGCGGAGCCAAGAATGTCGACAACGACATCCTCACCATCGCGCGGCTGATGGGCGCCTCGGAGCGCGACATCCTGTGGAAGGTGACACTGCCGTCGGCGCTGCCGTGGATCTTCGCCGGGCTCAATCTCGGCCTCACCTATTCGCTGCTCGGCGTCATCGTCGCCGAGATCCTGGCGTCCAATCATGGCCTCGGCTACGTGATCGCGTCGAGCGCCGCGACCTTCAATACGGCCGGCGTATTCGCCGGCCTGATCACGCTGGCGGTCGTCGCGTGGCTGTTCAGCGCCGTGATGCGCAACATCGAGGGGCGGCTGTTGCGCTGGAAGCCCTCCCTGACGAGCGCGTGAGCAAACCGCATGTTGCAGGCCGCCGCCAAGATCCGACTGGTCGATATCGGCATCGTGTTTCGCCCGCGCGACCGCGAGCCGGTGGTCGCCTGCCGCGACGTGACTTTCGACGTGCCGGAGGGC
>DATBBS010000682.1:0-2143 GCA_036270895.1 Xanthobacteraceae bacterium | reverse complement strand
GGTGGTGTGGCGGGTCTGGATGTCGCTGCCGCGCTATTGGTGGACGCTGCTGCGCTCGGCAATCATCGGCTGCTGGCTCGGCATCACGCCGGGCGGCGCCATCGCGGCGAGCTTCATGAGCTACAACCTCGCCAAGCG
Organism: Xanthobacteraceae bacterium; assembly: GCA_036270895.1. Classification (GTDB taxonomy): domain Bacteria; phylum Pseudomonadota; class Alphaproteobacteria; order Rhizobiales; family Xanthobacteraceae; genus JAVDCA01. The sequence goes on along the minus strand of DATBBS010000682.1, from coordinate 2,005 downwards.
GCTCGACAAGGACAAGGACTCTTTCGGCAAGGGCCGCATCGAAGGCGTGTTTGCGCCCGAGACCGCCGCGCATGCGGCCGGCACGGCGGCGCTACTGCCGATGCTGGCGCTCGGCATCCCGGGCTCCGGCACGGCCGCCATCCTGCTCGGCGGCCTGATGGTGTGGGGCCTCAATCCGGGTCCCCTGCTGTTCGTCGAGCACAAGAGCTTCGTGTGGGGCACGATCGCCTCGATGTATCTCGGCAATATCGTGGGCCTGGTGTTGGTGCTCTCCACCGTCCCGGTTTTCGCCGCGGTGCTGCGCGTGCCCTTCGCCGCCATCGCACCGATGATCGTGGTGTCCTGCGCGATCGGCGCCTATGCGGTGCAGAACGCGATGTTCGACATCTGGCTGATGCTCGGCTTCGGGGTCATCGGCTATGTCTTCAAGAAGCTCGGCTACCCGCTCGCCCCGCTCACGCTTGCGCTCGTGCTCGGCAGCCGCACCGAGGATGCGTTCCGGCTGTCGATGATCGGCGCGGAGGGCGATCTGCGGGTGTTCTGGTCGAACGGCCTGGTCGGCTCGATCACCACGCTGGCGCTGGTGCTGCTGTTCTGGCCGCTGATCTCGCAGGCCGCCGGCCGGGCGATCGGCTGGGTGCGGCCGGCGCGCCGCGAAGCCTGAGAGGCAGGCGCCGGTTTGGGCACCCGTCGGCCCGAATGATCGTGGACCGATGCGGTCCGCCTGAATTAGCATGACGTCGCCATGTCGAGTCGCGGCTCCGCCGGTCGCCGGGGTCCGCCGCCGAAGCTCGGAACGTCCGTCATGAAGCCGTTCAGGATTATTCTCAGCCGCTCTCCGGCGAGGAGACCCGTTATGACGAGCCGCGCGTGGTGCACCGTGCTGGCGGTCTGCGGCCTCGGATGCATCGTCGCATGGAATACCTCGGCGTCGGCCCAGGTCCTGAGAATTCAAGGCTCTTCGAGCGTCTCCAACGATGCGATGGGCCCCTACCAGAGCAGGATCGAGAAGCTCGCCGGCCACAAGCTGACGGTCAGCACGAGCACGTCGGGCGAGGGTTTGCTCGCGCTGCTCAAGGGCGAAGCCGATCTGGCGATGATATCGGCCTCGCTCGACAGCATGATCGAGCTTTTGCGCAAGACGGCACCCGACCTGCCTTTTGGCCGCCTGCGCGAGTTTCGCATCTCCGAGGCGCGGGTCGCATTTCCGGTGAACCCCGCCAATCCCGTGCGTTCGGTGTCGCTTTCGAAGCTCAAGCAGATCCTGGGCGGGCAGATCGGCAATTGGCGCGAGTTCGGTGGCCCGGATCTCCCCATCCACGTGGTTTCGCTGCGCGAGGGCGGCGGCGCGAAGCGCGCGACCGAAGAGAGTCTTTTCGGCGGGCAGCGCCTGACGCCGCGCTCGGAAACCGTGGTGGATAGCGCCCAGAAGGTGGTCGAGACGGTCGCAAAGGATCGCGGCGCGCTGGGGATTGCTCAGGCCAATCTTGTGAAACTTCAACACCTGCCGGAGCTTCAGACCAAGATACCGGTCACGCGATCCTACAGTTTGGTCAGCCTCGATGAGCCCACCGAGCCCATGCGAGCGGTCATTGCGGCGGCCAGGAATATCATTTTTGAGGAGGAGCCATAGCGCTCCGGGTCGCGGACCCGGCCGCGCGCCGGGGCCGCCATCCCGGCCGGCGGCCGCCCCACCGGACCGGCCCGCACCGCCGAGCTGCCGGCCGTTTGGCCGGGCAAGACGCAAACCCTTGGATCAATGCCGGGTCGGTGCTATCTCCCGCCCATGACATCCGTCCCCATCACGAATATCCGCAATTTCTCGATCGTGGCGCATATCGACCACGGCAAGTCGACGCTCGCGGACCGGCTGATCCAGACCACGGGCGGCCTCGCCGAGCGCGAGATGGTCGAGCAGGTGCTCGATTCGATGGATATCGAGCGCGAGCGCGGCATCACCATCAAGGCGCAGACCGTGCGCCTGAATTATCGCGCGCGCGACGGG
>DATBBS010000681.1:0-4133 GCA_036270895.1 Xanthobacteraceae bacterium | reverse complement strand
AACCGCTCGCTCGCGGCCTGCGAGGGCTCGCTCCTGGTGGTCGACGCCAGCCAGGGCGTCGAGGCGCAGACGCTGGCCAATGTCTACCAGGCGCTAGACAACAACCACGAGGTGGTGCCGGTCCTCAACAAGATCGATCTGCCGGCGGCGGAGCCCGAGAAGGTCAAGCAGCAGATCGAGGACGTGATCGGTCTCGACGCCTCGAACGCGATCCACATCTCGGCCAAGACCGGACTCAACATCCCGGAGGTGCTGGAGGCGATCGTCACCCGGTTGCCGCCGCCCCGGGGCGACGTCGCGGCGCCGCTGAAGGCCCTGCTGGTCGACAGCTGGTACGACGCCTATCTGGGGGTCGTGGTGCTGCTGCGCATCGTCGACGGCAGCCTGAAGAAGGGCCAGCGCATCCACATGATGCGCACCGACGCGACCTACGAGGTCGACCGCGTCGGCGTCTTCACCCCGAAGATGCTCATGGTCGACGAGCTCGGCCCCGGCGAGATCGGCTTCATCACCGCCCAGATCAAGGAAGTGGCCGATACCCGGGTCGGCGACACCATCACGGACGATCGCAAGCGCGCCGCCGAGCCGCTGCCCGGCTTCCGCCCCGCCATTCCGGTCGTGTTCTGCGGGTTGTTTCCGGTCGATGCGGCGCAATTCGAGGACCTACGCGCCGCCATGGGCCGGCTGCGCCTCAACGACGCCAGCTTCAGCTACGAGATGGAGACATCGGCCGCGCTCGGCTTCGGCTTCCGTTGCGGCTTCCTCGGCCTCCTGCATCTCGAGATCATCCAGGAGCGGCTGTCGCGCGAGTTCAACCTCGACCTGATCGCGACCGCGCCGTCGGTCATCTACAAGATGACGCTGCGCAACGGCAAGGAGATCGAGCTGCACAACCCGGTCGACATGCCGGACGTGACGCAGATCGCCGAGATGCGCGAGCCCTGGATCGAGGCCACCATCATGACGCCGGACGAATATCTCGGCGCCGTGCTCAAGCTGTGCCAGGACCGCCGCGGCGAGCAGAAGGAGCTCACTTACGTCGGCAACCGCGCGATGGTGAAATACGACCTGCCGCTCAACGAGGTGGTGTTCGATTTCTACGACCGGCTCAAGTCGGTCTCGCGCGGCTATGCGTCCTTCGACTATCACCTCACCGACTACAAGCCCGCCGATCTGGTGAAGCTGCAGATGCTGGTGAACGGCGAGCCGGTCGACGCGCTCGCCATGCTGGTGCATCGCACCCGCGCCGAGAGCCGCGGCCGCGCCATGGCGGAGAAGCTCAAGGAGCTCATCCCGCCGCACATGTTCCAGGTGCCGATCCAGGCGGCGATCGGCGGCAAGATCATCGCGCGCGAGACCGTGCGCGCCTTCCGCAAGGACGTGACCGCGAAATGCTACGGTGGCGACGCCACCCGCAAGCGCAAGCTGCTCGACAAGCAGAAGGAGGGCAAGAAGCGCATGCGCCAGTTCGGCAAGGTCGACATCCCGCAGGAGGCTTTCATCGCGGCGCTGAAGGTGGACGTGTAGTTAAGGCGTCATTGCGAGCGAAGCGAAGCAATCTCCGCAACGCACGCATGCGCAAGTGAAGTTGGATTGCTTCGCTTCGCTCGCAATGACCAAGTTTGTCACCCATCAAGCTCGTCATCGCGCATCGCCACGAAGATCAACACCGCGATGATGACCATCGCGAAGCGGAACGCGCTCGGCGCCCCGTTCCATTGCGCCGACATCCACATTCCGAACCACTCGCCGCCGACGGTCATGAATCCGAATTGCCAGGTGAGGAAGCCGAGCGTCAATCCGGCGACGGAGAACGCCTTGCTGCGCTGGAACGCGTCCGCCGGCGCGCGCAGGTGACGCGCGAGCTGGAGCGCGCCGATCCAGCACAGGACCGCCGTCAGCGCTTCCGCCGCAATGATGATCGCATAGGCGGCGCGATGCAGCGTCGGATCGGCGATCGCGCGATAGGTGATGGTGGAGCGCGGAAAGACCGTATCCATCGACAGCACATGCTGGACGAAGGCGAAATTGGTCTCATAGTCGGTGATGTTGCCGAAGGCGACCAGTGTCGCGAAGGCGGCGATCGCCGCCACCATGGCGATCTTGGCGGTGCGCGCGATCAGCATCGGGATCACCTCGTAAACAGCTGCATCGCCTCATCGGCCAGCACGCCGCCGGTGATCGAGATCGGCGCAAAGGACGCCTTGGCGGCGAGCTCGGCGCTCGAGACCATGATCTGGTCGATCTTGCTGGCGAGCTGCTGCACGGATGCGGCGAAGACCAGGCGCCCGAAACGGCACCACAGGATCGCGCCCATGCACATGGCGCACGGCTCGCCCGACGTATAGAGCGTCGCGCCCCTGAGGGACTTGCTGCCATGCCGGGCCAGGCAGCGGCGGATCGCGACCATCTCGCCATGGGCGGTCGGATCGTCGGTGCTCCGACCAAGATTGCGCCCGCGCGCCAGCATCTTGCCGTCGCGGACGATGACGGCGCCGAAGGGAAAATCGGCGCGCCGCGCCTCTGCGATCGCGATTCGCATGAAGCCTTCGTCCTCGGTCGCGGCCGCCGCCACCGGAGCGGCCAACGGCGCGATGGCGGCGGCCGCCAGCGCCTTAAGGACGGAACGCCGGTTCGGGTGGCTGACGGCGCAGTACGGGCAGGCCGGGATCGGGCTCATGGCGCGGGCTCCATGGCGGGCGGCCAGCCCGCCCGATTCTCGCGCGCAAGTCCAGATCATCGCGCGATTTGCGACCCGCTATCCCCCGATCACTCCCACGCCCTGGATCTCGATCAGCAGGCCGGGGCGGGCGAAATGGGAGACGGTGATGAGCGCGCTCGCCGGATAGTTGCCGTCCGGAAAGAATCCTTTGCGCATCTCGATGAAGCGGTCGCCGTGACGCGGATCGTTGATGAACACCGTCATGGTCACCATGTCGGCGAGGCTGCCGCCGGCCTTGCGCAGCGTCGCGTCGATGAGGCCGAAGATCGTCGTCACCTGCGCGTCGAAATCGCCCGAGATGTCGCGGCCCTGCGCGTCGCGCGCCGCGGTCTGGCCGGCCAGCCATATGGTGCGCCCGCCCTGCGTGATGACGGCGGGCGAGAAGGCGCGCGATTTCTGGAATTCGGTCTTCTCCATGTAGACGGCCATCGTATGACTCCGTGTGGGTGAGATCGGGCGAGCGGCTTATCGCGTCCAGGCGTCACGCGCGCGGGCCGGAACCCGCCCATGCGGCGGGCGTTTCTCCTTCGCGACGCCATCGTTGAAGGAGTGCCATCATGCCCCGCGGCGACAAATCGAGCTACACCGGCAAGCAGAAACGCCAGGCCGAGCATATCGAGGAAGGCTACGAGGCGCGCGGCGTGCCGCGCAAGGAGGCGGAGCGCCGCGCATGGGCGACCGTCAACAAGGAAACCCACGGCGGCAAGAAGAGCGGCTCGGGCCGCGGCAAGCCGGAGAATCACGCACCGTCGCGCAAGGGCGGCCGCCTCGGCGGCGCCGCTGCGGCGCGCCGGCCTGCGGCGGCCAGATCCGCAGCCGCCAAGAAGGCCGCCCGCACCCGCAAGGCGCACGGCCGCTAGAGTTGCGGCGGCGGTAATTTCCGCACTCGCAGCGGGCGCATTGCGGACCTGCGCGCGCGCATTTCAATTTTTAACGCGGATCGGCTACAACAGGGCCGATGATCGTCAAAGCGATTCTCCCCACCGTGTTGGGTCTCATGCTCGTGGCCGTGCCCGCGATGGCGCAGGACAAGGGAACGCTCGATCCGCAGCCGCTGCCCACGCTCGCCCATCCGGACAATCCCAAGACGCCGGCCAAGCAGCTCTTCGGCCGGCGCACCACGCCGGCCAAATTGGACACCCACGTGATCGGCTTCTACAGCAAGGGCTGCCTCGCCGGCGGCGAAGCCTTGCCGATCAACGGCCCGACCTGGCAGGTGATGCGGCTGTCGCGCAACCGCAACTGGGGTCATCCCGAGCTGATCAAGTTTCTCAAGCGGCTGTCCGCCAAGGGAGCCAAGCTCGGCTGGCCCGGCCTCCTGGTCGGCGACATGTCGCAACCGCGCGGCGGACCGATGATCACGGGACACGCCAGCCATCAGGTCGGGCTCGACGCCGACATCTGGCTCACC
>DATBBS010000680.1:0-8295 GCA_036270895.1 Xanthobacteraceae bacterium | reverse complement strand
CGGCGTTTCGATCCGCAGCGCTTCCATGTCGACGAGGCGGCGGCGGCGCGCTCGCATTTCGGCGCGCTGTGCGCCTCGGGCTGGCACACGACCGCGATGTTCATGCGCTTCTTCGTGGCGGCGGAACGGCAGGAGGCCGATAGGCTGCTGGCGCGCGGCGAGACCCCGGCCAAGGACGGCCCGTCGCCCGGCATCCGCGATCTTCGCTGGCTCAAGCCCGTCTATGTGGGCGATACGATCAGCTTTGCGCGCGAGGTGATGGAGCTGCGCGAGACGACGCGCCGGCCCGGCTGGGGCCTCATGGTGGCGCGCAACACCGGCACCAATCAGCGCGGCGAGCTGGTACTCTCCTTCATGGGCGCCAAGTTTGCCGAACGGCGCAAGGGAACCTGACCATGGCGGTGATCGCGCAGAGCTCGTCGGTGGTGCCGCGGACGCAGGAAGAGCGCCGGGCGCTCGGCGTCGCCTGCGGGGCGCATGCGCTGCATGACGGCTACACCGACCTCGTCTATGTGATGCTGCCGATCTGGCAGGCGGAGTTCGGCCTGTCCTATGTGGAGATCGGAATCCTGCGCAGCCTGTTCTCGGGCGCGCTCGCGGGGCTGCAGATCCCCGCCGGGCTGCTCGCCGAGAAGCTCGGGCCGGCGCGCGTGCTGGCCTTCGGCACCGCGCTGGCGGGCGGCGGCTATCTGCTGGCCGGCGCGAGCGCCGGCCTCGTGATGCTGGCGGCGGCGCTGATCGTCGGCGGCATCGGGGCCAGCACCCAGCATCCGCTCGCTTCCACGCTGGTGGCGCGCGCATTCACGGGCGCGCGCGCCATCAAGGCGCTCGGCACCTATAATTTCGCCGGCGACATCGGCAAGATGATCATGCCGGCGGCGGCCGCGCTGCTGATCACCCAGATGCCGTGGCGTCCCGCGGTGGCGTTGCTCGGCGCCTGCGGCCTCGCGGCGGCGCTCGTCGTCCTGGCGCTCATGCCGCGGCAGGCGGGGGAGAGCGCGGCGGCGGGTCGGTCGACGGCCGACGCCGCGGTCGACGCCCCGCGCCGTGGTTTCCCTCTGCTCGTGTCGATCGGCGTCATCGACAGCGCGACCCGCATGCCTTTCCTGACATTCCTGCCCTTCCTGCTCGCCGCCAAGGGGGCGAGCGTGTCCGCGATCGGGCTCGCCTTGACGCTGGTGTTCGCGGGCGGCGCTTGCGGCAAGCTGGTCTGCGCCTTCCTGGGCGCGCGCATCGGCATCTTCGCCACCGTGGTGCTGACCGAGAGCCTGACCGCGCTCGGCATCGTCGCGTTGCTGCCGCTCGGGCTCGCGGCCTGCTTTGCGCTCTTGCCTTTTATCGGGGTCGCCCTCAATGGCACGTCGTCGGTGCTCTACGGCTCGGTTCCGACCCTGGTGGCGCCGGAGCGGCGCGCGCGCGCCTTCAGCATCTTCTATACCGGCACCATCGGGGCGGGCGCGACCGCGCCGATCCTCTTCGGCTTCATCGGCGATCTCATCGGGGTGAGGGCGACGCTCGGCGTGATCGCCGCGGTCGTGCTCGTCACCCTGCCGCTCGCGCTTGCGCTGCGGCCAGCCCTCGCCGCGGCGGGGGCGCCGTCGCGCTGAGGGCGCCGGACCGCACGCGACCCTCTTGCGTTCCGCAAATTTCCGATCGAGCATTGCGCTCCATCCTGCGCCTCCCCAGATAGGTGGCAGCCAAGCAGGTGAGCGATGAGCGGACATTCGGGGCGAGCCATGGACATGCTGAAGCTCGTTGCGCTCGACGCCGACGACCTCGCGGTCGTGTCGACGCATGTGCAGGATGCCGTCGTCAAGGTCGGCGATATCCTGTGGCGGCCGGCGGAGAAGCGCGTGGTCGTCGCGGTCTGCCGTTTCGACTGGGAGAACGCGCTGAATGGCGCGCAGTACCGGCGCCGGCTCGCGGCCTTGCGCTTCGAGCGGGTCAATGCGTTCAAGGCGCGCAATGTCGCGCCATCCGACAAGGACCGGGTCCTCAATCTACTCGCCGTCGAGTTCGCGCCCGCCGACGCCCCGGCCGGCCGGGTGACCTTCATCTTCTCCGGCGGCGCCGCCCTGCAGCTCGACGTCGAATGCCTGGAATGCGAGCTCGCCGACCTTGGGCCCGTATGGGCGACCGCGGCTTGCCCGGCGCACCTGGACGCCACGGACGACGTCCGGACGGCCTAGCGGCTCCGTACCAGTGGTGGCGCTTCGCGCCTGACCCACCCTACTGGATCGTCTGCTTGCGCGGACGATGACGGCAGAGAAACCATGACGACCGAGATGCGATGCCAACCGACATACAGGGTTGACGCCACCCCCCGGGCGGGCCATTGAGCGCTCATCCAAGGGGTTCGCCATGCCGCTGCGGCTCGACACGCGCGACGCCGATTTCGCCGATCGGTTTTCCGCTTTCCTTGCGACCAAGCGCGAGGCCTCGCAGGACGTCGAGCAGGCGGTGCGATCGATCATCGCGGATGTGGTCGGGCGCGGCGACCAGGCGCTGATCGATCTCAGCCGGAAATTCGACCGCCTCGATCTCGGGAAAATCGGCCTGCGCGTCGCGGCCGACGAGATCGCCGCCGCGGCGGCGGCCTGCGACCCTGCGGCGCTCGATGCGCTCAAGCTCGCGCGCGCCCGCATCGAGGCCTATCACCGCCGCCAGCTGCCGCGCGACGAGCGCTTCACCGACGAGCTCGGCGTGGAGCTCGGCCATCGCTGGACCGCGATCGCGGCGGTCGGGCTCTATGTGCCGGGCGGAACCGCGGCCTATCCGTCCTCTGTGCTGATGAATGCGGTGCCCGCCAAGGTCGCCGGCGTGGAGCGGCTGGTGATGGTGGTGCCGGCGCCCGACGGCCGGCTTAATCCGCTGGTGCTGGCGGCGGCCGCGCTCGCGGGGGTCGACGAGGTCTACCGCATCGGCGGCGCCCAGGCGGTGGCGGCGCTCGCCTACGGCACCGCCACGATCGCCCCGGTGGACAAGATCGTCGGTCCCGGCAACGCCTATGTGGCGGCCGCCAAGCGCCTGGTATTCGGCAAGGTCGGCATCGACATGATCGCGGGGCCCTCCGAGGTGCTCATCCTGGCCGACCGCGACGCCAATGCGGAATGGATCGCCGCCGACCTCCTGGCGCAGGCCGAGCACGACACCGCCGCGCAGTCGATCCTGATCACCGACGATGCGAAGCTCGCGGCCGAGGTCGAGACCGCGGTGGCGGCGCAGCTCGCGAGCCTGCCGCGCGCCGCGGTCGCGTCCGCCTCATGGCGCGACTTCGGCGCCACCATCCTGGTCGAGAGCCTCGACAAGGCGGTGCCGCTGGTCGACGCGGTCGCGCCCGAGCATCTCGAGATCGTGGCGCGCGACGCTGACGCCCTTGCGGCGCGCATCCGCAACACCGGCGCGATCTTTCTCGGGCCGCATACGCCGGAAGCGATCGGCGACTATGTGGCGGGATCGAACCACGTGCTGCCGACGGCGCGCTCGGCGCGCTTCTCGTCCGGCCTCGGCGTGCTCGACTTCATGAAGCGCACCTCGATCCTGCGTTGCGGAGCCGATCAGCTCGCCGCGCTCGGCCCGGCCGCGATCGCGCTCGGCGAAGCCGAGGGCCTGGCGGCGCATGCGCGCTCGGTCGCGATCCGGCTCAACCGGCGATGAGCGCGGCGCCTTCCGCGGGCGACCGCCGGCTCGTCAAGCTCACGCTCGACGAGGAATCGATCGGCCAATCCAACCCCGACGTCGAACACGAGCGTGCGGTCGCGATCTACGACCTGCTCGAGCAGAATTCCTTCGCGCCCGCCGGCCATGAGGGCGGTCCCTATTGGCTCCATCTCGCCATGGTGGGCAACCGGCTGGTGTTCGACGTCCGGCTCCCCGACGACAGCGCGGTCGTCGCGCATCATCTGTCGGTGACGCCGCTCAAGCGCATCGTGAAGGACTACTTCATGATCTGCGACAGCTATTACCAGGCGATCCGCAGCGCGAGCCCGAGCCAGATCGAGGCGATCGACATGGGCCGGCGCGGGCTCCACAACGAAGGCTCCGAGCTCTTGATGGAGCGGCTCAAGGACAAGATCAGCATCGATTTCGACACCGCGCGCCGTCTGTTCACGCTGATTACCGTGCTGCACTGGAAAGGGTGAAACGGGGATGGGCGCTCCGATCATCGCCCGGCCGCAGGCGGTGCTGTTCGCCTGCGGGCTGAACTCCGTGCGCTCTCCGATGGCGGCGGCGCTGTTCCGGCACATGCTCGGGCGCGCCGCCTATGTGGGCTCGGCGGGCGTGCGCACCGGCGAGCTCGACCCCTTCGCGGTGGCGGTGATGGACGAGGTCGGCCTCGACATCTCGAAGCACCGGCCGATGACCTTCGAGGAGCTGGAAGACTGGGAGGGGCTCAATTTCGACCTGATCGTCACCTTGTCGCCCGAGGCGCACCACAAGGCGCTCGATCTCACCCGCACCATCGCGGCCGATGTCGAATACTGGCCGACGCCGGATCCGACCGGCCAGGAAGGCAGCCGTGCGCAACGGCTCGACGCCTATCGCGAGGTGCGCGACATGCTCACCGCGCGGATCAAGGAGCGCTTCGCGGTGCAATCGACCGGCAATGAATGAATGGCGCGCGCGACACGCGCGCGCGGCCGCGGCGGCTGTTGTGGATAGCCGCCGATTCCGCTAGGTTCCGCGCGCGATAACGGCGTCGCCGACGCGAATCATCTTGCAGCGGACAATCCTACGCCAGCGCATCCCCACCACTCGCACCCGTAGACGCAGCCCGGAACCGGAATCAATGATCGGCCGTCCCAAATTCGTGCTCGCCTCCGGCTCGCCGCGCCGCCTCGGCCTGATCAACCAGGCGGGCATCGAACCCGACGCGCTGCGTCCGGCCGACATCAACGAGATGCCGCGGAAGGGAGAGTTGCCGCGCGCTTGCGCCAACCGGCTGGCGCGCGCCAAGGCGGACGCCGCGGTCGCGAGCCTGCGCGCCGACGACGAGCTGCAGGGCGCCTATATCCTGGCGGCCGACACGGTGGTGGCGGTGGGCCGCCGCATCCTGCCCAAGGCCGAATTGCTCGACGAGGCGGCGCAGTGCCTGCGCCTGCTGTCGGGCCGCAATCATCGCGTCTACACGGCGATCTGCCTGGTGACGCCGAAGGAAGCCGTGCGCCAGCGGCTGGTGGAAACGCGGGTGCGCTTCAAGCGGCTGTCGGACCAGGACATCGAGGCCTATCTCGCGTCCGGCGAATGGCGCGGCAAGGCCGGCGGCTATGCGGTGCAGGGCCTGGCCGGAACCTTCGTGGTCAAGCTGGTCGGTTCCTACACCAACGTGGTGGGGTTGCCGCTCTACGAGAGCCTCACGCTGCTCGCGGGCGAGGGCTATCCGATCCATTTCGGCTGGCTCAACGCGGTGTGATTCATCTGCGCCGAACGCGCGTGCCGCGGGCAGAGGGAGCGCGTCGTGCATGTGACGCTCCGCCTCGGTTGCCCACCGCTTCTCCGATCCATAAGCTTCGGCCACCATTGCGCGAAACCACCGGGGGCCCGTGTGATCGACCGCCGACGCTGCGTGAAGCTCGCTGCCGCCGCGGCGTTGGCGCCGGCGCTGCGCCCGTCGCGGGCGCGCGCCCAGACCATCATCTATCCCACCCGCTACGTACGCCTGGTGGTGCCGTTTGCGCCGGCCGGCGGCGCCGACGCGATCGGCCGCATCATGGCGGGCCGCCTGTCGGACCTGTGGGGCCAGCAGGTGGTGGTGGAGAACAAGGGCGGCGCCGGCGGCAATATCGCGGCCGATCTGGTGGCGCATTCCGAGCCCGACGGCTACACGCTGTTCCTGCCTTCGCTCGGCCACGCCATCAACCGTTTCCTGTTTCCCTCGCTCAGCTACGACCCGATCGCCGATTTCGCGCCGATCTCGCTGGTCTGCACCTATCCCAACATCATGGTGGTGCCGATGTCCTCGCCGGCCCGCACGGTGCAGGAGTTCATCGAGCACGCCAGGGCCAACCGCGGTCGCATCACCTTCGCGTCGTCGTCGAGCGGCACCTCGGTGCATCTCGCGGGCGAGATGTTCAAGCGCATGGCCCACATCGAGATGACGCATGTCGCCTATCGCGGCGCCGGTCCGGCCTATAACGACGTCATTCCGGGTCGCATCGACGTGATGTTCGCGACCGCGAGCTCGGCGCTGCCGCAGATCGAGGGGGGCAAGCTGCGCGGCCTGGGCGTGACCGCGCTCGCGCGCCAGCCCTGGGCGCCGGACATGCCAACCATCGCCGAATCCGGCCTGCCGGGCTTCGACGTGTCGTCCTGGTACGGATTGTTCGCGCCCGCCAGGACGCCGCCCGAGATCATCGCCAAGATCAGCGCCGACGCCGCCACGGTGGTGCGCGAAGCCGCCTTCGTGGACCGGCTCAACCGGATCGCCACCACGGCGGTCGGCTCCACGCCCGACGAGCTCGCCCGCCACCTCAAGTCGGAAATGGACAAATGGGGCCCGGTCATCACCGAGGCGCGCATCCGGGTGGACGAGTGACACCAGTTGTTTTCGGGCTCGACCGATCCACATCGTCATGGCCGGGCATAGCCGTTCGAAGAACGGCGTCGCTTCGCTCGCCTATGTCCCGGCCATCCACGTCTTTATGCGACCCGGCATGAAGACGTGGATGCCCGGCACAAGGCCGGGCATGACGGCTCAGAGGGCTCGCGTCGTCGGCTAAAGACGCCTAGATAGCCCGCATGTCCGACCCGGTCGCGACCCCAAAACCCTGCCCGATCTGCGGCAAGCCGGCCGATCCGCAGCGCCGGCCGTTCTGCTCGGCGCGCTGCGCCGACGTCGACCTGCATCGCTGGCTGACGGGCCGCTATGCCGTGCCGGTGGTCGAGAGCGAGGACGATTCCGAGCCGGGCGAGAGCGCCGATCGCTGACCGTCGCGTGCGGCGCGAGGCGCGCTCACGGACATTCCGCGCCGGTGTCGATCCAGGCCTGGATCAGTTCGCCCGCCTGTTCCTGCGTGCCGGGCGCCGGGGCGCGGCCGGTTCCGGGATGCCAGCCATAGGCCACCAGGTCGTCCTTGGCGACGTGCTCGCGGATCTGGGCGAGGTCGCGGCCGCCGTTGCGGCTGCGGTCCTTTATCTGGCGGCAGATCTCGCCGATCGTCTTGCCTTCCCACGCCATCTCGCGCGGCGCGAGCTGCCAGCGCGGATGGCCCGGAATGCTGCGGTAGCTGGCAACCTCGCCGGGAAGCAGGTCGACGTTCTGGCTGGTATGGCAGGCCGAGCAGGGGGTGCCGGGCACGCCGGCGCCCTCCGGGCCGCGCTGTACCGGCGGCTGATGGGGATGATGGTCGGCGCCCTGCAGCGGATGATCGCCGGCGGGATGGCAATTCATGCAGCGCGGCGAGGTGAGCACCTTGGCGGCCTCGGCGAACAGGGCGCGCGAGCGTTCCGCCGGGTCGGAAATATTCGCAAAGGCGGCGGGGGACCGCAGCTCATTGGCGGTTTGCGGCTGGGCGACGCCGCCGGGCAGGCTTGTGGCCGCCAACAGGGCGCAGATGAAAAGCGTGGGCCGCATGATCGGCATGGCGGGTTCCCGGTTTGCTCCAGCCACAACGCGCGAACCCCACGGGGGTTCGCATCCCGGGAACGGACGCGGAAAACCTGCCGGCGGGAACCTGATGGCGATGTGGGAAAAAATAAGCCCCGGCCTCGCGGGGGGGGGGGGGAGAGGCCGGGGCTTTAGATCCGCCGCACGGGGGTGCTGGGCAGAGAATGGATAACCCGGCGAGGGGGGCGGGGTTCCTGGCTCCCGAATAATTTTTTCAAATAATTTTTCGGGGAAGGTCCAAGGCCGGGGCGGGGGGTGGCGGACCTACACCCTGACGATCGCAGGGAACTCGGGCGAATCGCGAGACGGCGCCGCGCGGGTCCGGTTCCTGGACAGGGGAAAAACGAGCCTCTATAACCCCCGCGCTCTCCTTGATCCTCGCCCTCCGCGAGGTCGGCGCCCAGGTAGCTCAGTTGGTAGAGCACGTGACTGAAAATCACGGTGTCGGTGGTTCGATTCCGCCCCTGGGCACCACTTTTCCGGGATTTATTGAGTTACCTAGACTCTGTGAGGTAACAGATAGGTAACTCAACGTATGTCGCCACTCTTGGCAGCAGCTCGGCGGCGGTCGTACGGAAAATGTACGGAACTCAGATGACAGACAAGCTGCGCTTCGATCAACGACACGGCACCGCGCCGCTTCCCGCGCAGCTGACGCCGCACGAGCTTCCGGACGAACTAAAGGCGAA
>DATBBS010000679.1:0-5422 GCA_036270895.1 Xanthobacteraceae bacterium | reverse complement strand
CGGGCCGGGTCGCAGCGCGAGAAGCCGCCGTTGCGGTCGGGCGTCCATTGCATCGGCGTGCGCACGCCGTTGCGGTCGCCCACATAGATGTTGTCGCCCATGCCGATCTCGTCGCCGTAATAGATGATCGGCGTTCCGGGTAGGGAGAACAGAAGGGAGGTCATCAGCTCGATCTTGCGCCGGTCGTTGTCCATGAGGGGCGCGAGCCGGCGGCGGATGCCGAGATTGAGGCGGGCCCGGGGATCGGTCGCATAGGTGCGCCAGAGATAGTCGCGTTCGACGTCCGTCACCATCTCGAGCGTGAGTTCGTCGTGATTGCGCAGGAACAGCGCCCATTGGCAGTTCGCCGGGATGTCGGGCGTCTGGCGCAGGATGTCGGTGATCGGAAAGCGGTCCTCGCGCGCGATCGCCATGTAGATGCGCGGCATCAGCGGGAAGTGATACGCCATATGGCACTCGTCGCCGTCGCCGAAATAGGCGCTGACGTCCTCCGGCCACTGGTTGGCTTCCGCCAGCAGCAGCTTGTTGGGCGCATAGGCGTCGAGCGCCGCGCGGATCTTCTTGATGATCGCGTGGGTCTGGGGAAGGTTCTCGTTGCTGGTGCCTTCGCGTTCGCACAGATACGGGATGGCGTCGAGGCGGAAGCCGTCGACCCCGAGGTCGAGCCATTTGCGCATGACGCGCAGCAGCGCCTCGAGGACCCGCGGGTTGTCGTAGTTGAGGTCGGGCTGGTGCGAAAAGAAACGGTGCCAGTAATACGCATTGGCGACCGGATCCCAGGCCCAGTTCGATTTCTCGGTATCGTTGAAGATGATGCGCGTGCCGGCATAGCGCTGGTCGGAGTCGCTCCAGACATACCAGTTGCGCGCATCGGTATGCGGGCCGGCCCGGCGGGCGCGCTGGAACCAGGGATGCTGATCCGAGGTGTGGTTGATGACGAGCTCGGTGATCACCCGCAGCCCGCGCCGCTTCGCCTCCTGCATGAAGCGGCGAAAATCCTTCATCGTCCCGAGCTCGGGATTGATCATGCCGTAATCGGAGATGTCGTAGCCGTCGTCGCGGCCGGGCGAGGGATAGAACGGCATCAGCCACAGCGTGGTGACGCCGAGGTCCTGCAGATAGTCGAGCTTCTGGGTCAGCCCGGCGAAGTCGCCGACGCCGTCGTTGTTGCTGTCGGCAAAGGATTTGACGTGCAGCTGATAGATGACCGCGCCCTTGTACCAGAGGCTGTCGTCGTCCAGCTTGTGATCGGCGACGATTTGCGGGACGAAGTTCATTGCGCCACCAGACAGCGAAACATCAAGGCCGGATCGCGCGTGGGGTCGATCCGAAGCCGCACCCCGCCCCATTCGACGCCGTGCCGCTCGCCGGTGGACAGATTCTCGATCGCGACGACGCGGACGCGCGAGTCCTGTGGTCCGATCTCGAGGTCGCCGAAATGGAACCAGATCTGGCGCGGCTCGCGGGAGAGCGCGATGGCGATCGCGACCGCGTTCTTGCGGTCGGGCGATTCCTTGACGAAACCGATGACGTCCGGATGGTCGATCGGGACGAAGCGCACATCGCTGGTCTGCAATAAGGCCGGGTTGGCGTGGCGGATGCGATTTATCTCCCGGATGTAGTCCTTGATATGGCCGGGCTTGTTCCAGTCGCGAATCTTGATCTCGTATTTTTCCGAATCGAGATATTCCTCGCGCCCCGGGATCGGCGTGTGCTCGAGCAGCTCGAAGCCGTTGTAGATGCCGTATGAGGCCGACAGGCTCGCCGCGAGTGCGAGGCGCGACTTGAACATCCAGGCTTCGCCGCTTTGCAGGTGGTAGGGCAGGATGTCGGGCGTATTGACGAAAAAATTCGGCCGGAAATAGTCCCGCTCTGGAAAGCGGGCAAGCTCGCCCACATAGCTCTGCAGCTCGTCCTTGCGGGTGCGCCAGGTGAAATAGGTATAGGATTGCGTGAAGCCGAGCTTGGCCAGGGCCTTCATCAGCTTCGGGCGCGTGAAGGCCTCGGACAGGAAGATCACGTCGGGCTCGCGCGCCTTGACCTCGCGTATCAGCCATTCCCAGAACGGCAAGGGCTTGGTGTGCGGATTGTCGACGCGGAAGATCCGCACGCCCTGGGCGATCCAGAACAGCACGATATCGCGCAACGCCACCCACACCGCGTCCGAATGGGCGCCGGTCAGGTCGGGATTGACGATGTCTTCGTATTTCTTGGGCGGGTTCTCGGCATAGCGGATGGAGCCGTCGGGCCGGCGCCGGAACCATTCCGGATGCTGCGTCAGCCACGGGTGGTCGGGCGAGCACTGGACCGCGAAGTCGAGCGCAACTTCCATGTTGTGGTGCCGGCAGGCCGCAACCAAGCGGCGGAAGTCAGCGAGGGTGCCGAGCTGGGGATGGACGGCGTCGTGGCCGCCCTCGGCGGCGCCGATCGCATACAGGCTTCCCGGGTCGTCGGCGGCGGCCTGCGGCGTGTTGTTGCGGCCCTTGCGATTGGTGCGGCCGATGGGATGGATAGGCGGGAGATAAACCACGTCGAAGCCCATCCCGGCGATGTCGGGCAGCCGGGCGATGCAGTCGTCGAAGGTGCCGTGGCGGCCCGCCACCGTGCCCTGGCTGCGCGGCACCATCTCGTACCATGCCCCGGCGCGAGCGAGCGGGCGGTCGATCACGAGGGAAAGCGGGGGAGAGCGGGTGAGGTCGCGGCCGGGCTCGCAGTCGGCCATCGCCTCCGCGACCTGCTCCGAGAGCAGCGGCTCGGGATCGCCGGACCGCATGAAAGCATCGCGCTGACGGCTCAGCACATATTCGGCGACGGAGCTCGCCGGCTTGGCGGAAGAAATAATGGCGGCGCCTTCCAGCGCATCGACCGCGCTGTCCTGTCCGGCCCCCCGCTTGAGCAGGAAGCCGCGCCGCCAGGTCGCGTAGTCGTCGGTCCAGGCTTCGACGGCGTAGAGATAGAGTCCCGGCTTGGGCGGCGTCATCGTGGCAACCCAGCGGTCGTTGCCGTGATGCCGCATCGGGACGCGCTGCCAGACGGAATCGGCCTCGCCGCGCCAGCACAGCGCGGCCGCAGCCACGTCGTGTCCGTCACGGAATATGTCGGCCCAGACGTCGATGGGCTCGCCGGCAATGCGCTTGACCGGAAAACGGCCCCCCTCGACGCTCGGATAGATGTCCTCAATGACGTAGCGGCGGCCCACGGAGCCGCCGATGGCCGCCGCACTCAAATGTTTCACGTTCGGACGTTCGAGCACGCTTGCATCATTGTGGCGGGCGGAGGGGATACGGGACTGATGATGAAGAGAAAGCGGTTGGGAACCGAAAAGTTCCATTAAACCCCCTTGGGTCCATTTCGGGCGCGGAACCGTGGCGCGGGGCGGACGGTTGAGCCAGGGTGCGGGGCGCCGCGCGCGCGACCAGGAACGGGGAACCCGCAGGCATGGACCTAGGCGCTCAGGCCGCCCGGCTCGGCATCGAGGTGGATTATGTCGATTCACGCGGCCGGCGGCAGATCGTCCCGCCGGCCGTGCTGCAACAGCTCGTCGACGCCTTGGGGCCGGGGGCGGCGCAAGCCGGCGCGGCTGGCCGGGAGGTCGCGCCGCGGTCCGTCCGTCCCGCATTCCAGGGGCCGGCCGGCCGGTGGTGGGTACTGGGGGTACAGCTCTACGGCATCCGCTCCCGGCGCAATTGGGGGCATGGCGACTTTTCGGATCTGCTGGCGTTGATCGAGCTGGCCGGCCGGATGGGCGCCGCCGGCATCGGGGTCAATCCGGTGCATGCCTTGTTCGACGATCGGCCCGGCGAGCCCAGCCCCTATTCCCCCAACAGCCGGCTCTTTCTCAACCCACTCTATATCGATGTGGAAGCGAGCGCGGATTTCGACGCCGCCGACGCGGCCGACCTCGCGGCCGACATCGAAGGCTGCCGCCGCGCCGAGCTGGTCGACTATCCGGCGGTGGCCGCCACCAAGCAGCGCTGCCTGCGGGCAGCCTATCGGCGCTTCCGGCAGGCGGCGCCCCCGGCGCGGCGCAAGCTGTTCGATGAATTCAGGGAGGCGCGCAATCCGGCGCTGGCACGCTTTGCGAGCTTCGAGCTTCTGCGCCGCCGGTTCGCGGGTGTGTGGTGGGAATGGCCCGCCAAGTGGCGAAGCCCGAGCGCCGCTGCTTTACTGGCGCTGCGCCACGAGGCCGACGAGGACATCGGCTACGTCGAATATGTCCAGTGGATCGCCGACCAGCAACTGATGCGCTGCCGCGACCGAGCGCGCGAGCTGGGCTTGCCGATCGGGCTCTATCTCGACGTCGCGGTCGGGGTCCAGGCGGCAGGCTTCGATGCCTGGAGCGAGCCGCGCGCCATCCTGCGCAGCCTTGCGGTGGGGGCGCCGCCCGATCTCCTGAACACGGCCGGCCAGAATTGGGGGATCGCCGGTTTCAGCGGCGTCGGCTTGGAGGGCCGCCGTTTCCAGCCCTTTCGCGACATGCTGCGCGCCTCCATGCGGTATGCCGGCGCCATCCGCCTCGATCATGTGCTCGGCCTGAAAAGGCTTTATCTCATTCCCGAAGGCATGCCGGCCCATCAGGGCGCCTATGTGCGGCTTCCGTTCGAGCGCATGCTGAAGATCACGGCGGACGAAAGCGTCAAGCATCGCTGCATCGTCATCGGCGAGGACCTTGGCACCGTGCCGGAGCATTTTCGCGAGCAGCTCGCGCGCTGGGGCATCTGGTGCTACCGGGTCATGCTGTTCGAGCGCGGCGAGGAGGGCGCTTTCCGGCCGCCGGAGCATTATTCCGAACGCGCCCTGGTGACCTTCTCGACCCATGACCTCGCGACCTTCGCCGGCTGGGCGAGCGGCCGCGACCTGGCGGCGAAACTTGCGATCGGCATCGATCCGGGCGAGACCGACGACGACCGCGCTGCCGCCATCGCGGCGTTGCGGCGCGCGACCGCCCGGCAGGACATCGAAGGTGACGTCGAGGGATCCGGTTTTCCGGCGGTCCTGGCCTATCTCGCCAGGACGCCGGCGAAATTGCTGGTGGTGGGGCTCGAGGATGCGCTCGGCATGAGCGACCAGTTCAACATCCCGGGCACGACGGACGAGCACCCGAATTGGCGGCGAAAATATCCGGTCGAGGTGGAATCCCTGAAGGACGCCGCGGCCCTCAAGGCGGTCGCCCGCAGCGCGGCCGAGCACGGCCGCGGCCCTCGTATTGCGGCGGATTTGCGCTAGAGCGGGGTGACTTTTCTTCGAATCGTCATCCCGCTCCAGCTTATTGCTGGAGCATGATCTTTTCCGAAAACCGGTGCCCACTTTTCGGGATCATGCGCTAGTCTCGCCGCCGGCAACTGGCAATGACGGGGGAAAGTCCGAATGGCCGCCAAGATGATCCTGACCGGCGACGTCAATCTCATGAATGTCGCCGATC
>DATBBS010000678.1:0-1880 GCA_036270895.1 Xanthobacteraceae bacterium | reverse complement strand
TAAGCGGCATTCTGATAGGCGGTCAGGAACGCGACACGTCTTGCGACCATCTCATCGAAGGAACCTGACAACTTCAGCGCCGGATCGCTCGCCATGGGGGCGGCCAGCTTCTCGACCGCGTCGAGGTCGAGGGCGGCGCGGCGGCCCCAGCGAAACGCCGCGACGTTCATTGTGACGGCCTCGCCATTAAGCTCGAGAGCGCGCTCGACCGCCGCCGCCGACAGCGGCAGCGCGCCGATCTGGTAGGCGTAGCCGAGCATGAACATGTTGGCGCCGAGCGATTGTCCGAGGAGCGAGGTGGCGAGCCGCGAGGCATTGACGAAATGGCAGCGCTCGCTCCCGGCCGCCGCGGTGATCGCCCGCCGCAGGCGCTCGGTCGGCAGCGAGAATTCGGTGTCGCGGGTGAACTCGCCTGGCAGCATCTCGGCGGTGTTGACCACCATCGCGGTCGTGCCGGGCTTGACCGCCGCCAGCACCTTCTTGTTGCCCGCCACCACGATGTCGCCGCCCAGCACGAGGTCGGCGCCGGCGGCCGCGACCCGGATGGCGTGAATGTCGGCAGGATCCTTGGCGATGCGGATGTGGCTCTGCACCGCGCCGCCCTTTTGGGCGAGACCCGCCATGTCGATCACGCCCACGCCCTTGTGCTCGAGATGCGCCGCCATGCCGATGATCGCGCCAACCGTCACGATGCCGGTGCCGCCGATGCCGGTCACGATGATGCCGTAGGTCTGGCCGATCGCCGGCAGATCGGGCTCAGGCAACGGCGGCATATCGGCCGGCGCCGTTATGCCGCTTCCCTTCTTGAGCCGCGCGCCCTCTACCGTCACGAAGGAGGGACAGAAGCCCTTCACGCAGGAGAAGTCCTTGTTGCAGCTCGACTGATCGATGGTGCGCTTGCGGCCGAACTCGGTCTCCAGCGGTTGCACCGACACGCAATTCGACTGCACGCCGCAATCGCCGCAGCCCTCGCATACCAGCTCGTTGATGATCACGCGGCGATCGGGATCGGGAAACTCCCCGCGCTTGCGGCGGCGGCGCTTCTCGGCCGCGCAGGTCTGATCGTAGATCAGCACCGTGCAGCCCGGGATCTGCGCCAGCTCTTCCTGCACCGCGTCGATATCGTCGCGGTGATGGACGGTCAGGCCGTCCGGCCACTTGGTCCCCGACGGATATTTCTTCGGCTCGTCGGTCACGACGACGACGCGCTTGGCGCCTTCGGCCGCGACCTGGCGAGCGATCTGCGGCACGTCGAGCCCGCCGTCGTTCTTCTGGCCGCCCGTCATCGCGACCGCGTCGTTGAACAGGATCTTGTAGGTGATGTTGACGCCCGACGCGATGGCGCCGCGGATCGCCATGTAGCCGGAATGATTATAGGTGCCGTCGCCGATGTTCTGGAAGACATGCGGGCGGGTGGAGAACGGCGCCTCGCCGATCCAGTTCGCGCCCTCGCCGCCCATCTGGGTGAAGCCGAGCGTCGCGCGGTCCATCCACTGAACCATGTAGTGGCAGCCGATGCCCGCATAGGCGCGGCTTCCTTCCGGCACCACGGTCGACGAATTATGCGGGCAGCCGGAGCAGAAATACGGGATGCGCACCGCCACGTCCTGCGTGTCGCGCAGCACGCGCTGGGCCTGCTTGAGGCGCGTGACGCGGCCGGAAAGGTTCTCGTCGGTCGCGTATTTGAGCAGGCGCTCGCCGAGACAGATCGCGACGTCGTTCGAATCCAGCGCGGCCTTGACCGGAAACAGCCAGTTGCCGTTCTCGTCCTTCTTGCCGATGCAGACCGGCTGGTTGGCGGTGCCGTAGAGCTCCTCGCGCACCTGCACCTCGATCAGCGAGCGCTTCTCCTCCACCACGATGATGAGCTCGAGGCCGCG
>DATBBS010000677.1:0-10768 GCA_036270895.1 Xanthobacteraceae bacterium | reverse complement strand
GAGATGGGTGAGCGGGATGCCGATCGCATAATCGATCTTGGCGGTGCTGGTGAAGGCCGGGTCGAAGCTCTGCCGGTAGAGCTGGCGCACGAGCTCGAAGCTGATCTCGCTCGGCACCTTCCAGTGGAATTTGCGGCCTGCGAACTCGCCGTTCGCCTCGCCGCCGACATGGACCGTGAAGGGCGGCGCCGCATGGTGGAAGAACTGCTCGGCGTGATCGTTGGAGAAGATGATCCACAGGTCGGGCTCGAGCGCCCGCAATCGCTTGCCGATGTCGGCCGCCACCTCGCGCACGTGCGCGACCAGCGCCTTGTCCTCGGTGTCCGGCATGGTGAAGAACTGAGGCGCGTGGGGCAGCATGGCGCCGCCGATCACCGTCGACATCATCGTTTTCTCCTTGCCGGCGCGCCGCAAATGCCTTGCTGGCCAGCACCCAAAAAATATCCCGCAATGCCGTCGGCCACAAGCTGACGGCGCGGCGGGCTTCTGCTTGAATGCGCGGCTCCCGGGAACAGCCGGGCATCGCGAGGATCTGAATGGTGGACGTGCCGATAACCGTTGCGTGCGGCAATTACGATCGCACCCAGGCGATCAAGGACGGGGTGGTGAAGGTCGAGGGCTGCGCCGTCACCTACCTGCCGCTCTATCCGGAGGAGATCTTCTTCCGCGCCTTCCGCTACCAGGAGTTCGACGTCTCGGAGCTCTCCTTCTCGAGCTATATCCGGACGGTGGCGAACGGGACCTCCGCCTATATCGGGATTCCCGCCTTCGTGTCGCGCATCTTCCGCCATTCCGGCATCTATGTCCGGCGCGATGCCGGCATCCGCACGCCCGCCGATCTGCGCGGCAAGCGCATCGGGCTGCCCGAGTACCAGATCACCGCGGTGGTCTGGATGCGCGGAATGATGCAGCACGAATACGGCGTGCACCCATCGGAAATTCATTGGCGCAGCGGCGGCCAGGAACAGCCGGGGCGGCACGAGCGCACCCCGCTCAAGCCGATCAAGGGCATCGATTTGCAGCCGATCGGCGACGACCAGACGCTCGTCGGCATGCTGGCGGATGGCGAGCTCGATGCCCTGTTCACGGCGCGCGCGCCGTCATCCTTTCTGCGCGGCGAAACGCACATCGCGCGGCTGTTCCCCGACACCCGCGCAGCCGAGACCGCGTATTACAAGAAGACCGGCCTGTTTCCGATTATGCACCTGATCGGCATCCGCAAGACCCTGGCCGCGCAATATCCGTGGCTCGCCACCAGCGTCTACAAGGCCTTCTGCGACGCCAAGGCGATCGCGATGGAAAATCTGCGCGACGTCAACGCACTGCTGGTGACCCTGCCGTTCCTCGAGGCCGAGACGCGCGACACGATGGCGGCGATGGGCGAGGATTTCTGGAAATACGGCGTGCCGGAGAACATGCGCGAGATCGAGGCGCTCACGCAGTATGCCCACGAGCAGGGCCTGGTCGACCGCAAGGTCGCGGTCGAGGAGCTGTTCGCGCGGTCGACCTTCGAGATTTCGAAGGTGTAGTCGTCACATCGGCTTGAAGGCGCGGTCGAGCTCGACGTCGATCAGCAACGGTGCGTCGGACGCGATGCCCTTCGCCACCAGATCGGTCGCCTCGCGCACCGTCCGGGCACGCTCGGCCGCGACGCCGAGCGAGCGCGACAAAGCCACGAAATCGATCGCCGGATCGACGAGCTCCATGCCCACATAGGCATCGACCTGCTCGGCATGCCCGCGCAGCGCATGCAGGCGCTGCTTGAGGATGCGATAGGACGTGTTGTTGAGGATCACGAACACGACCGGGATGCGGTAATGGGCGGCGGTCCAGAGCGCCTGGATGGTGTACATGGCGCTGCCGTCGCCGATGAGCGCAACCACCGGCCGGTGCGGCAGCGCGAGCTTGGCCCCGATGGCGGCCGGCAGGCCCCAGCCGATGCCGCCGCCGCGCAAGCCGAAGAAGCTCTGCGGATCGTCGCTGCGGATGAGCGAGCGGATGCCGGGCGAGGAGGAGAGCGTCTCCTCGATCACCACGGCGTCGCTCGGCAGCATGTCGCCGATCGCCTCGAGCAGCGCGAGCGGCAGCACCGGCGTCTGCCCGGCGAGCGAGCGCGCCTTGGCCTTCAGCGCCGCGCGCTCGGCCAGCGTCGCGTCGCTCGCGGCTTTCAGCCGGCTGCGCGCGGCACCGCGGGCGCCGCTCGACATGCGCTCGCGCGTCGCCGCGGTGAGCTCCGGCAAGGTCGCCTTCGGGTCGCCCAGGATCGCGACCTCGGCCGGATAATTCTTGCCGATCTCCCATGGATCGGTGTCGAGATGGACGAGCCGCATGCCCGGCGGCATCGGGTCGACGTTGGACGGCAGCGACCAGGTGAACAGATCGCCGCCGGCCGAGAAGAGGACGTCGTGCGGGTCGAGCGCCTGGCGCACCGCGGCCTGGGTCCGCGCCGTGGCGCCGCGGAACAGCGGATGCGAGGCAGGAAACGACGCCGTGCTCGGGACGAATTCCGCATAGACCGGCGCGCCAAGCAATTCCGCGAGCTCGACCAGCTCGGCATGGGCGCGGCTCTGCGCGACCGCATCGCCCGCGATGATCACCGGATGCTTGGCCTCGGCCAGAAGGGCGGCCGCGGCGGCGATCGCGGCGGCGTCGCCGCGCAGCCTTGGCGCGATGCGGGTCGGCGTCATCAGGTCGAGGTCGCCCTCGTGCTTGAGGATGTCGCCGGGGAGCGAAAGGAACACCGGCCCGGTCGGCGGCGCGAGCGCGGTCTTGACGGCGCGATGCACCAGGCGCGGCAGATCGGCCACGCGATGGACCTCGGCGGCCCATTTGACGAAGGGCCGCGCCAGCGTGGGCAGATCGGCGGACAGGATCGGCTCGGTGACGATGTAGTCCTGATCCTGCTGGCCGGCGGTGAGCAGAATGGGCGAGCCCGCCTTCTGGGCGTCGTAGAGCATGCCCATGGCGTTGCCGAGTCCGGGCGCCACGTGGAAGTTGAGGACCGCGAGCCTGCCCGACGCCTGGGCATAGCCGTCCGCCATGGACATGAGGGCGGCTTCCTGCAGGCCGAGCACGTATTTGATGTCGTGCTCGACCGCGAAGGCATCCATCAGCGGCAGCTCGGTGGTGCCGGGATTGCCGAACACCATGTCGACGCCCTCCTGCTTCAGGAGCTCGAGGAAGGCACGCTTTCCGGACATGACAGGCAAGATGGTCTCCAGGGTTTTCCAGATGGAACCGGGCGGGTGGCTACCGAGTCGACATTAAAATGGTTAGCATCGTCAACCGTTCGCGCGGACTTGCGACGTGGGGGTCACCGGAATGTCCTGGCTCAGGCTGATCATGATGTCCACGGCGCTGGTCTGGGCGATCGGGGCACGCGCCGCCACGTTCGGGCCGGAGGATGCCGCCAAGCATGTCGGCGAGACCGTCACCATCTGCGGCCAGGTGGCCTCCGCCAAATATGCCGGACAGGCCCGGGGCGGCCCCACCTTCCTCGATTTCGGCAAGCCCTATCCCAATGCCATCTTCACGGCGCTCATCCTCGGGAGTGACCGCGCCAAGTTCGGAACCCCCGAAAAAGGCGCGCAGGGAAAGCAGGTTTGCGTCACCGGCCAGGTCCAGCTCTACCAGGGAAAGCCGCAGATCATCCTGAATGACCCGAAGCAGCTGACCGACAAATAACGTCGTCCGGCGCGCGCCCTCATTTCTCGTTCGCTGCCAGGCTCACCGGCACCCCCGCCTCTCCCAGGTCCCAGTACATCCCCGCCATCATGCGCAGTCCCTCACGCGCGATCTCCAGCGGCAGGTGCTCGTTAGGGGCGTGCTGCGAGCAGCCCAGATAGGAATGCGGCACCCAGATGGTCGGCAATCCCAGACCTTCGGCGAAGATGTCGTTGGGTAGCGAGCCACCGGAATTGGGGAGGATCGCGGTCGGGCGGTTGGTGGTGCGCGCGATCGAGCCGGCGACCCATTGCACCCAGGGATGATCGGGATCGAGCCGGGTCGCATGAAAAATCTCGTCGCGCCCCTGGGCGATCTGCACCATCGGAAATCCGTGGCGATCGAGATGGCGGCGCAACGCCGGCAGGATTTTTTCGGTGTCGATGCCCACCACGAAGCGCAGCTGGCCGCGCGCCCAGGCGCGCGGCGGCACCGCGTTGACGGGATTTTCCGGATTGCCCGCCGTCATGGCCAGGATCTCGAAACAGCACCAGCCGAACACCTTCTCGGCCAGCGTGAGGCCGGGCTCGCCCCAGTTCGGATCGATGACCGGATCGCCCGGACCGGAGCGCACCTCGCAATCGGCAAGGGCGCGCCGCACCGGCTCGGGGATGTGCTCGGGCACCCATTCGGGAATGCGCACCTGCCCGGTCGGACCTGCGATGGCCGAGAGCGCATGGACGAGCTGGATCGCCGGACTCGACAGGAGACCGCCCCAATTGCCCGAATGGTGCCCGCCCTCGCGGGCGTCGATCCACAGGTCGATCGGAAAGCCGCCGCGGCTGCCGAGAAAGATGGTCGGGCGATCGGCGGTAAGGCGGGGGCCGTCGGACGCGATCAGCACATCGGCCGCGAGGAGGTCGCGGTGCTCCTCGCACACCTCGCGCAGGCCGGACGAGCCCGTCTCCTCGCCCATCTCGATCAGCCATTTGATGTTGAAGCCGAGGCGGCCGCGTACCGCCAGCACGGCGGCGAGCGCCGCCATGTTGATGGTGTGCTGGCCCTTGTTGTCGGCGACCCCACGGCCGTAGTAGCGACCGTCGGTCTCCACGAGACGCCAGGGTGACAGCCCCGGCTTCCAGCCGGCCTCCAAGCCGCGGATCACGTCGCCGTGGCCATAGGCCAGGATGGTGGGCAGGCCGGCACCCTCGCGGCGCTCGGCCACCAGGAAGGGCCCGCGCGCCTTGGGGTGGCGCAGCACCCGGCAGCGAAAGCCCAGCGCCTCGAGCGCGGGTTTCATCTCGGTGTCGACATAGCGGGCGAGCTCGGCCGCGCGCTCGGGATTCTGGCTCTCGGTCGGGATCGCGACCCGGCGGGCGAGGTCGGCCTTGAAGCCGCCGGTGTCGAAATAATCGGCGGCGCGGGCGACGGCGGCGTCTCGGCTCATGCGGCACTCGTTCGGTTCACGCCGCCATCATGATGCGTCCGTCATGCTGATGACAAGCGGCGCGCTCCTGCGGGTTGAGACGCCTGGGACTCCTCTGTCTCGGCAAATCCTGCGCGCTCCACCTCGGCACGCTTGTGCCGAAGGTGGGTTCGCAGGATATGCGCGAGCCCGCCGCCGTCGCGCCGCAGCAAGGCGTTGAGAATGGCCTCGTGCTCTTGCACGGCCAGCGTCCAGCGCTCCGGCGTCATCGGGGTGATGAAGCGGGCGCGCCGGATGCGCGCGGCTACGGACTCGTAGAGGCTGGACAAGACGGTGTTATCCGCCGCCCGCACGATGCCTTCATGAATCAACCGGTTGCAGCGGTAATAAGGAATAAGGTCGCCCGCACGATAATGCGCCAGCATGGAGGCATGCAGTGCCGCGATTTCGGCGACCTGCTGGTCGGAAATGCGCTGGCAGGCGAGCTCGCCGGCGAGCGCCTCCAGGCCTTCGCATACCTCGAACAGATCCTGCACGCTTTCGCGCGTCAGCCTGGCGGCGCGCGCGCCGCGATTGGGCAGCAGCACGACGAGACCTTCGGCCGCCAGCACCTTCAGGGCCTCGCGCAAGGGCGTGCGCGAGATGCCCAGCGCCGCGCAGAGCTCGCGCTCGGGAACGCGGGCGCCGGGCGGAATTTCGCCCTCGACCAGTTTGTGGCGTACCCGGGCCACGACCTCTTCGTGCATTGTGCGCCTCGGCCTGCAACCTTTTGCATTCAAATTATAGCAGCATTTGCTCCAGATCGCCAAAAAGAGATTGCGATACCGGATTTTTGCATTCAAAATGCGTTGAAGCCCCCTCGACCCCATTCCAGGAGACAGCGCGTGAGCATCGCCAGCGTGAGCCCCCAGGCCGCCGAAACCGACCTCCTCTATGAGGTCCGTGACGGCATCGGCCGCGTCACCTTCAACCGGCCGCAGGCGCGCAACGCCTTCACCTTCGCGATGTATGAGCGTCTCGCCGCGATCTGCGAGGCCGCGCCCTCCGACCGCTCGCTCAAGGTCCTGGTGCTCAAAGGGCAAGGCGACAAGGCCTTCGCGTCGGGTACCGACATCAATCAGTTCCGCGCCTTCAAGACGCCGGAGGACGCCCTCGCCTATGAGTCGCGCATCGACCGCATTCTGGGCGCGCTCGAGCAGTGCCCCGTCCCGACCATCGCGTCGATCGCCGGCGCCTGCACCGGCGGCGGCGCGGGAATCGCGGCCTGCTGCGACCTGCGGGTCGCGACCGCGACCGCCAAGTTCGGATTCCCGATCGCCCGTACGCTCGGCAACTGCCTGTCGATGTCGAACTTGAGCCGGCTCGCGGCGCTGGTCGGGCCGGCGCGCGTCAAGGATCTGGTGTTCACGGCGCGGCTGCTCGACGGCAAGGAAGCCTTGCAGGCCGGCCTGGTGACCGAGGTGGTCGACGATTTCGCGGCACTCGAGCGCAGGACCGAGGAGCTTGCGCGCCTGATCGCTGGCAACGCGCCGCTGACCTTGCGCGCCACCAAGGAAGCGCTCCGCCGCCTGCAGGTGCGGCTCTCGCGCGAGGAAGGCGAGGACCTCATCCTGAGCTGCTACATGAGCCGGGATTTCCGCGAGGGCATGGACGCATTTCTCAACAAGCGTCCGCCGCAATGGACGGGCGAATAGTCAGCCGAAGCGCGAACCGTAAAATCCACGCAAGGAAAAAAAATGGGTCCGTTGTCGGGGTTGAAGGTTCTCGATCTGACGCATGTGATGGCGGGCCCGACCTGCACGCTCATGCTCGCCGACATGGGCGCCGACGTCATCAAGATCGAGCGCAATCCGGCGGGCGACGACAGCCGGCATTCCGTGCCGCCCAAGATCGGCGACGAGGCCGCCTCTTTCCTGATGATGAACCGCAACAAGCGCGGCATCGTGGTCGATCTCAAGACGGCGGGCGGCAAGAAGATCATGCGCCGCCTCATCGCCTCGGCCGACGTGCTGGTGGAGAATTTCGCGCCCGGCGTCATGGATCGCCTGGGTTTCGGCTACCAGGAGCTGAGACAAGACCATCCGGCGCTGATCTACTGCTCCTTGTCGGGGTTCGGCCGCACCGGACCATATCAGCACCGGCGCGGCTTCGACCTGATGGCGCAGGCGATGAGCGGAATCATGAGCTTCACCGGCGACGGGCCGGACAGCCCGCCGGTCAAATGCGGCGCGCCCCTCTCCGACATCACCGCCGGCCTCCTGGCCGCCATGGGCATCCTGGCGGCCTATGCGCACCGCCTGAAAACGGGCGAAGGCCAATGGGTCGAGACCTCGCTGTTCGAGGCCGCGCTGGTGCAGACCTATTGGCAGTCGGCGATCGCGCTCGCGACCGGCGTCGCGCCGCGCGCCATGGGCTCGGCGCATCCGCTGAACGCGCCCTATCAGGCGTTCCAGACTTCGGACGGATGGATCGTGGTCGGCGGCGCCAACCGCAAGCAATGGCGGCTGCTGCTCGAAGCGATCGACGCGCCCGAGCTCGCCGACGATCCGCGCTTCGTCGACAACGCGGCCCGCATGGCCAACCTCAAGGCGCTGGAGACCGAGCTGGCGGCGCGCTTCCGCACCGGGACGTCGGACCAATGGCTTGCCCGGCTCGACCAGAAGGGCGTGCCGAGCGGTCCGGTCTATGACATGCTGCAGGCGCTGGCCGATCCGCAGACCGCCGCGCGCGAGATGGTGGTCGAGGTCGAGCACACGACGCTCGGCGCGGTGAAGACTATCGGGTTGCCGGTCAAGTTTTCGGCGACCCCCGGCAAGCTTCGGCGCGGCGCGCCGCTGTTCGGCGAGCATACGCGCGACGTGCTGGCCGAATACGGCTTCGGCGACGACGAGATCGCGGCGCTCGAGCAGGAGGGCGCCGTGGTCGCGCCGAAAGCGGGCGCCGGCCGCCAGAAAGTCGCGTGATCGCAAGGACAAAAAAACCGAGAGGGAGTCGTGTGATGTCCAAGTCAGCGGGAATTCCAAGCGTGCTTTTGGCGAGCGCTTTCGCGCTCGCATCGGCCCAGGCCGCTGCCGCGGAGTGGCGTCCCGCCAAGCCGATCGAATTCATCGCCACCGCCGGTCCGGGCGGCGGCACCGACAATCTCGCCCGCACTGTGCAAGCCATCATCACCAAGCACAAGCTGGTCGACCAGCCGGTGGTGGTGGTCAACAAGGCGGGCGGCAGCGGCGCCGAAGGCTACGTCTACGCCAAGTCGCTTCCCGGCGATCCCTACCGGGTCGTGTTCGGGACGTCGAATGCCTGGCAGCAGCCGATGGTGGCGAAAGTGACCTACAAGCACACCGACCTCACCCCGGTCGCGGCGCTGGTGCAGGACGAGTTCCTGCTCTGGGTCAAGCAGGACGCTCCCTATCAGAATGTGCAGGACTACCTGAAAGCCGTCGCCGCCAAGCCGGGCGATTTCAGGATGGGCGGCGCCCAATCGAAGGACACCGACGAGGTCCTCACCCGCCTGATCGAGAA
This sequence comes from Xanthobacteraceae bacterium, assembly GCA_036270895.1. Taxonomy (GTDB): domain Bacteria; phylum Pseudomonadota; class Alphaproteobacteria; order Rhizobiales; family Xanthobacteraceae; genus JAVDCA01. The sequence continues at coordinate 2,157 of DATBBS010000677.1, read as the reverse complement.
GGCCGCCAAGGTGAAGATCACCTATATCCCGTTCAAGAGCGGCGCCGAGGCCGCGGTCCAGCTCGCGGGCGGTCACATCGATTCGCACGTCAACAACCCGAGCGAAAGCCTGGGGCAATGGCGCGGTGGGACGCAGCGGCCGCTGTGCGCCTTCAGCCCGCAGCGCCTTCCGGATGGACCGAAGATCACCGCGACGCAAGGCTGGCACGACATTCCGACCTGCGTGGAATCCGGATTGAACGTGGTGCAGTTCCAGCAGCCGCGCACCGTCTGGCTGCCCGGCAAGGTCACGCCCGAGCAGGTGGCCTTCTATGTCGACCTCATGAAGAAGGTTCAGGCCACCCCGGAGTGGAAGGAATACATCGAGCGCACCTCGCAGACCGACACGTTCCTGAGCGGAGCATCGTTCGACAAATTCATGAACGAGGATATCGAGCGCGTCCACAAGATCGCCGCCGACGAGGGCTGGCTGGTCTCGAACTGAAGCGGCGCCCATGATCTCGCGCCGGGGCCTTGAAGCCGCGACGGCGACGCTGACAGGAGCGTTCGGCGCAGCCGTCGCGGCCTCGAGCGTGCAAAACGGCATCGGCTGGTCGAGCGCCGGTGTCGATGCCGGCACCTTCCCATTCATGACCGGCCTCATCATCCTGGCGGGCAGCCTGGTCAACCTGGCGCTCGGCTTGCGCGCCGACAGCGGCGTCATGCTGGGCCGATTCGAGCTGAAAAAGCTCGCGGGCCTGTTCCTCCCGGCGGCTGGTTTCGTGGCGGCGATCCCGCTCATCGGGGTGCATGTCGCGGCGGCGTTCTACATCTTCGGCACACTCGCGTTGCAGCATCGCGTTTCGACGTTGCGGGCGCTGACGATCGCGGCGGTGACGGCGGCTTCGCTCTACGTCCTGTTCGACCGGATGTTCCAGGTCTCGTTGCCGCTCGGCCTGCTGGGCGATGCGCTCGGGCTCTGAGGGATCGGGCCATGGACAATCTCGAAGCGCTGATGCACGGCTTCACGATCGTCCTGTCGGTCTACCACATCGCGCTGATGTTGATCGGCGTGCTGCTCGGCATCCTGGTCGGCGTGCTGCCGGGCCTCGGGGCGCCGAACGGGGTGTCGCTGCTGCTGCCGCTGACCTTCGGCATGCAGCCGGTGTCGGCGATCATCCTGCTTTCCAGCATGTATTGGGGCGCGCTGTTCGGCGGCTCGGTGACGTCCATCCTGTTCAACATCCCGGGCGAACCGTCCTCGGTCGCCACGACCTTCGACGGCTACCCGATGGCGCGCGACGGCCGTCCGACCACGGCGCTCGCGACCGCCTTCGGCTCCGCCGCATTCGGCGCGCTGGTGGGAGTCGTGCTCATCACGCTGCTCGCCTCCTGGGTCGCCCGGGCAGCACTCGCCTTCGGCCCGCCGGAATATTTCGCGGTCTATCTGCTCGCCTTTGCGAGCTTCATCGGGATCGGCGGCTCGCCCCCCGCCAAGACGCTGGTCTCGCTCGCGATCGGTTTTGCCATCGCGGCCATCGGCATCGACACGGTGTCGGGCAGCGTGCGCCTCACGATGGGGATCGACGAGCTGGTCAAAGGCATCAGCTTCGTGGTCGCCGTCATGGGCTTGTTCGGGATCGGCGAGCTGCTGCTGGCGGTGGAGGAAGAGGTACCCGTGAAGGCACTGGCGGCCAAGATCGAATGGGCCGAGGCGTTCCGCACGGTGGCGGGCCTGCCGCGCTACGGCTGGGTGCTGCTGCGCAGCGCGGCGATCGGCTGCTGGATGGGGATCACGCCAGGCGGCCCGACGGCAGCCTCCTTCATGAGCTACGGCATCGCCAAGCGTTTCTCGTCGCGGCGGGAGAATTTCGGCCGCGGCGAGCCGGAAGGCGTCATCGCGCCGGAGACCGCCGATCATGCCGCCGGGACCAGCGCGCTCCTGCCCATGTTGTCACTCGGCATTCCCGGCTCCGCGACGGCGGCCGTGATGATGGGCGGCCTCATGATCTGGGGTCTCAATCCCGGCCCCATGCTGTTCATCGAGCAGAAGGACTTCGTGTGGGGTCTGATCGCCTCGATGTATCTCAGCAATATCGTGGCCGTGATCCTGGTGCTGCTCACGGTCCCGATGTTCGCCGCCCTGATGCGGGTGCCCTTCTTCATCATCGCGCCGCT
>DATBBS010000676.1:0-5060 GCA_036270895.1 Xanthobacteraceae bacterium | reverse complement strand
CAGCCCGATCAGATAGAGCGACACCGCGAGCTGCGCGGTTTTTATATCGGTGCCGAGCAGAATGGCGAGGTTCGGCAGCGCCGGCACCAGGATGTTGAGCGTGGTCGGCCCGATCGCGGTGATGCAGATCAAGAGGCCCAGCAGCCGCCATGGGGTGCCGGACTCATAGGTCCCTTCACGGACCTCGGGCGAGATCGGCGCCACGGTCTCGGCGCCCGGTCAGGCGAGCGGCGCGGTGGCGCGCGCCAGCCATGCGCGGGTGGCGTCGTCGAGCTGCGGCGAAAGCTCGCTTCGCACGCGCGCGTGGTAGCGGTCGAGCCATGCGGTCTCGTCCGGCGTCATCAGCGCGGGAGCGATCAGGCGGCGGTCGATCGGCACGAGGGTCAGCGTCTCGAAGGCGCGCAGCGGCTTCTCGGCGCCGGCGACCGCGGGCGCCTCGATGGTCAACACCAGGTTCTCGATGCGGATCCCGTAGGCCCCGCTCTTGTAATAGCCCGGCTCGTTGGAAAGGATCATTCCGGGCTTGAGAGCCGTGGTGCCGAGCTTGGAAATGCGCGCCGGCCCTTCATGTACCGACAGATAGCTGCCGACCCCATGGCCGGTGCCGTGGTCGAAGTCGAGGCCGGCGGCCCAGAGATCCGCGCGCGCGAAACTGTCGAGCTGCGCGCCCGTGGTCCCTTCGGGAAAAACCGCGCGCGCGATCGCGATATGGCCCTTGAGCACGCGGGTGAAGCGGTCGCGCATCTCCCCGCTCGGCGGCCCGGTCGCGAGCGTGCGCGTGATGTCGGTGGTGCCGTCCTCGTACTGGGCGCCGGAATCGATCAGGAAGATTCCGTCCGCGGCGATGAGCCGGTTGGTCCTGGTGGTGACGCGGTAATGGACGATCGCGCCATTGGGGCCGAATCCCGAGATCGTCGGAAACGAGATGTCCTTGAGGAGGCCGGTGTCGCGGCGGAAATCCTCCAGCGCCTCGACCGCGTCGATCTCGGTCAATTTGCCCGCCGGCGCCTCGCGGTCGAACCAGGCGAGAAAGCGCGTCACGGCGGCGCCGTCGCGCCGATGCGCCGCGCGCGCGCCGGCGATCTCGGTGGCGTTTTTCACCGCCTTCATCAGGGCGGTCGGGTCGGGACCGCGCTTGATCCTGCCGCCGCCGGCGACGACGAGGCGCGCGATCGCGTCGGCCGCGCCGGAGGCATCGAGACTCACATTGCGTTGTGCGGCTCCGAGCGCCTCCAGGTCGTGCTCGAAAGCGTCCGGCTCGCGGATGTCGGCGAGCCCCTCGATGGCGTCGCGCACCGAATTGCCGAGCTTGCGGCCGTCCACATAGAGCGACGGCCGCCCTTCTGCCGGCACGATCGCGGAAGCGAGCGCGAGCGGCGTGTGCGCCACGTCGTTGCCGCGGATGTTGAACGCCCAGCAAACCGCGTGCGGATCGCTGACCACGAGCGCGTCGGCCTTGAGCTTCGCGATCTCGCCGCGGATACGCTCGAGCTTGTGGGCCGCCGCTTCGCCGGAGAATTTCTGCTCGTGCGGCACGACGGCGCCGAGCGGCGCCGGCGGCCGGTCGGTCCAGACGGCGTCGATCGGGTTGGGCTCCGACGGCTCGAGCTTAGCGCCGGCGGCCGCGCAGGCTTTGGCAAGTCGCTCCGCGCCCTCGACGGTGTGCAGCCATGGGTCGTAGCCGAGCTTTTGCCCCTTGCCGAGCACCGTTTCGATCCACTGGTGCGGCGGCGTCTCGGCCACGGGCACGATCTCGAACTGGCTCGCGTCCACCTGCTCGCCCGCCTGCAGCGTGTAGCGGCCGTCGACGAACAGGGCGGCGCGACCCGCGAGCACGATGGCGGTGCCGGCCGAGCCCGAAAAGCCGGTGAGCCATGACAGCCGCTCGTCCGAGGGCGGGACGTATTCGTTCTGAAAGCGGTCGGCGCGCGGCACGATGAATCCGTCGAGCCCGCGGCGGGCCATCTCGGCGCGCAATTTCGCGAGGCGAGGCCCGCTCGCGGCCGGGTCCGCGGTGTCGTCGAAGGACTGAAATCGGGCGGTCATGGCCGAAATCTATATGGGCCGCACAGGAGGGCGGCAACCGAACGCATGAAATCGCGTGATTGAATTCATGCAGCTGTTTGTGCGGCGCAATAAAATGCGCCGTTTTCCGCTTCGCCAGAGCGAATCTTTCGCAGCCGCCCGGAGGCGAGAAACATAACATTCATGCGCATTTCATAGGGCCGGGGTGCAGCCATCCCAGGTCTTCGCGCGCCGGCGAGGGACTATGCTGCGATGCAGAATCAGGTGGGCCGCAAGGCGAGATTCGTCTCTCCCCGGACCGCCTGGTCGAAGGAGCGACCCCGATGTCCACTCTCAACCTCCATCTTTCTCCCTCCGCGGTGGCGCGCCGGCAGAACCGCAAGAGCTGGTTCGCGCGCGTCTTTGCGGCCATCCAGGAGTCACGCATGCGCAGCGCGCGGGACGCGATCGCGCAGCATCGCCATCTTCTGCCGGCGGACTTCGAGCGCGCCGGCGACGGGCTCACGGCGCGCAACGAGGACCTGCTTCCGTTCAGGCGCAACGATTGATGCGATGATGCTGGCTTGAAAAATACATCGCTCCGGACAGGGCCCGGAGCGATGACGACCCGATCAGGGGGAGGGCCGTGTTCTAGATCGACGTGATCGGCACACGCCGCATAACGTCACTTTTCGTCACATTTCGATTCTTCGATCCGGCAATATTCGCGTCGCGTTGCCCCCGCGGTCGCCTTGCAGTTTTCAAGCGCCCGCTCTTCCGCCAGGGCCTTTGTGGACGCGATCGCCCAGCCGGCGCCGGGCGTGCCCGCCTTCGGGTCGAAGGAGACCGCATAACATTCGCTTTTGAAGGTGCCGACCGATTGGCACATCGCCGCCGCCTTGGGGGCGGGCTTGTACTCGCGGCAGCGCTTGAGCGCCGCCGAGCGCGCCTCTTCGGGGGTGTCGTAGTTGATCGAGGTCCCGACCGCGATGCCGTCCTTGGACACGTCGGAGGTCGAGCCGACCGCCAGCGCGCCCGCGGCGCCGGCCGGCGAGCTCGCGGCCACCGCCATCAGCGCCAACACACAACCGAACTTGATCATCGCCCCTCTCCCCGTGTGCAGGCGCGAGGCTAGCCTTTTTGCCCGCCAGCCACAATTGGGACAGCGCGGCCCCGGGAGGCCCTGTTTCGCTTGAGAATGACGGTCACCCATTCGTCGAGCGGAATGCACGCCTCGAGCGCCAGGCCTTGTGCCCCATAAGCGGCGAGCGCCGCCGGCGCCTGGGCGGCGAGCAGGCCGGACAAGACCACATGCGCGCCGGGCGCCAGCACGCGCGCGATCGGCGCCGCCAGCCGCTTGAGCGGCGGCAGCAGGATATTGGCGAACACCAGGTCGAAGGGCGCGCGCTCGCGCACTCGCCGGGCGGACAGGCCCCCGGCATGCACCACCTCGACCAGCGCGCCGACGCCGTTGAGCCGCGCATTGGCGCGCGCCACGTCGACGGCGCTGCGGTCGATGTCGCTGGCGAGGACGCGCGCCCGCAACGCCTTGGCGGCCGCAATCGCGAGCACGCCGGTGCCGGTGCCGATATCCAGGATGCGCGCGCCTTGCCGCCCCGGCCCGTGGCGGCGCGGGCGTTCGAACCGCAAGTCGCGTTTGAGCAGCGCGTTGAGCGCCAGCAGGCAACCGCGCGTGGTGCCGTGATGGCCGGTGCCGAAGGCCAGCGCCGCCTCGACCTCGATGCCGACGCGGTGTGCCGGCACGCCCGGACGGTCATGGGCGCCGTGCACCAGGAAGCGTCCGGCCGACACCGGCCGGAGCCCGGCCAGGCTCGCCGCGACCCAGTCGCGCGCCGCGATCGTCTCGACAACGAGTGCGTGCGCCGCGCTCGCGCCGGCGATGGTCGCAACGATGTCGCGCAGTGATGCCGCGTCGGGCGCCTGGGCAAAATGCACCTCGACGGTCCAGCCGCCGGCCGCGTCCTCGAAGGCGGCAACGACGGCGTCGCCCGACCCGAAGCTCTCGGTCAGCGCGTCGGTGAGGCTGCGGGCGGTTGCGGCGTCGCATGCCAGGCGCGCTACCGTGGTGACGGATTGCTCAGAACCTAAAGGCATTTATCCCAACTTCTTCCACAGGTTATTCAGCTGATCGCGGCCCGCAATCGTGGTGAGTTGTCAACAGGATCGGCGGTACGGCTTAACCGCCGCCGGAGGCCGGCAGCGTGTCGCCGCGACACCCCCCGGCGTCAACCGGTTTTCACCAGCTTTATCCACAGTTTGTCCACACGCTTTGCAAGCACGGGCGAGTCCCGTCCCGGCACCTGCGACGCATCAGCCGCCGTCGTGCCGCAGCGGCGATTGCTGCTTTCCCATGGGGGCAAAATGGGCAGAATGGCCGCCTTTCGGCGGCCACGGGGCCGCCGCCATGCCAGGGACCACCGATGCAAAAAGCCGGACTTGCGACGCTGATCGGGCTCGTGTTCCTCGCGCCGGCGCATGCCGAGGATGACGCGGCCCAGTTCTTCAAGGGCAAGACCGTGCGGATCGTCGTGGGTGTCGGCGTCGGCTCCGGCTACGACCTCAATGCGCGGCTGCTGGCGCGCCATCTGGGCGACTACATTCCCGGCCATCCCGCCGTCATCGTGCAGAACCAGCCGGGCGCCGGCAGCCTGACGATGACCAACCAGCTCTATGTTGCCGGCCCGTTCGACGGCACCGCGATCGGCGCCTCGTTCAACGGCATGCCGACAACACCGCTGCTGCAGCCCGCGGCCGCGCGTTTCGATCCGACCAAATTCAATTGGCTGGGCAGTACCAATCGCGAGACCCAGGTCACCTATGTGTGGCACACCGCGCCGGTGCAAAGCCTGGACGAGCTCAGGCGCACCGAATTGATCGTGGGGGCGCAGGCCCCAGGCTCGACGCAGTATGACTTTCCGGTGCTCGCCAATCAGATCTTCGGCTACAAGTTCAAGGTCGTCACCGGCTACGAGAGCACGCCGAAGATCCATCTCGCGATGGAGCGCGGCGAGGTGTCCGGCAACGGCGCCACCAAT
>DATBBS010000675.1:0-2461 GCA_036270895.1 Xanthobacteraceae bacterium | reverse complement strand
GCGGTATTGAGGGCGGGCGAGGGGCTCTCCTCCAGCACCTTCTGGTGCCGCCGCTGCAGCGAGCAGTCGCGCTCGCCGAGATGGATGCCGCGGCCCTTGCCGTCGCCCAGCACCTGGATCTCGATGTGGCGCGGCTGCTGCAGGTATTTCTCCAGATAGACCGACTCGTCGCCGAACGCGGCCTTGGCCTCCGCGCGCGCGGTCGCGAGCGCGACCGAGAGATCCGCCGGCGTGTGTGCCACCTTCATGCCGCGCCCGCCGCCGCCGGCGGAGGCCTTCACCAGCACCGGGAACCCGATGGCGCGCGCGATCTCGGCCGCGTCGGCGTCGGAGCCCACCCCGCCATCCGAGCCCGGCACGACCGGAATGCCGAGCCGCTTGGCGGTGCGCTTGGCCTCGATCTTGTCGCCCATCAGGCGGATATGCTCGGGCCGCGGGCCGATGAAATGCACGCCATGCTCGCCGAGGATTTCGGCGAAGCGCGCGTTTTCCGACAGGAAGCCGTAGCCCGGATGCACCGCGTCGGCGCCGGTGATCTCGCAGGCGGCGAGCAGGGCCGGAACGTTGAGATAGCTCTCGCGCGCGGGCGGCGGACCGATGCACACGCTTTCGTCGGCGAGCCGCACATGCATCGCGTCGGCGTCGGCGGTCGAATGCACCGCCACGGTCGGGATGCCGAGCTCCTTGCAGGCGCGCAGCACCCGCAGCGCGATCTCGCCGCGGTTGGCGATCAGGATCTTTTCGAACATTGGAGGCTCCGGGCCCGACACCGCCAATGGCGAATAGCGAATGGCGAATAGCAAATAGGGAGTCGCCGTTCGAGATTGGCCATTGGCGGGTGCACCTCGCTACGCGCCATTCGCCGGACTACTCGATGATCATCAGTGGTTCGGCGAACTCGACCGGCTGGGAGTCCACGAACAGGATCTGGGTCACGGTCCCGGCGCGCGGCGCGGGAATCTGGTTCAACGTCTTCATCGCCTCGATGATGAGGAGCGTATCGCCGGTTTCCACGCGGCTGCCGACGTCGACGAAGGGTTTTGCGCCGGGCTCGGGCGATCGATAGGCGGAGCCGACCATGGGGGAGAGCACGACGCCCGGATGCGCCGCCGGATCGATCGGGCGCTCGGCCGCGGCGGTCTGCAGGCGCGGCGCGGGGGCGGCCGGCGCCGCCGCATAGGTGACGCCCGGCGCGGCGCGCGCGACGCGCACGCGCCGGCCCGCCTCCTCGATCTCGATCTCGGTCAGCCCGGTCTCGTCCAACAGCTTGGCGAGCGCGCGCACCATGTCCTCGGCGGGCGCCGGTTTCGGCGGGTCTGATTTGGTCGCGTCGCGGGCCATGGCTACTTGCTCCCGGTCCCGGTGATGGCGGCAATTCCGGCGATCGCGAGCGCATAGCCCTTGATGCCGAAGCCGCAGATCACGCCCTTGGCGGCCTTGGACGTGTAGGAGAGATTCCGCCAATCCTCGCGCGCGTGGATGTTGGTCACGTGCAGCTCGACCGCCGGAAGGCGGACCGCCAGCAGGGCGTCCATGATGGCGACCGACGTATGGGTATAGCCGGCCGGATTGATGACGATGCCGATCGCCTTCTTGGCGGCGGCCTCCTGGATCCAGTCGACGAGCTCGCCCTCGTGGTTGGACTGGCGGAACTCGACCGACCAACCGAAACGTTTCGCCTCGGCGCGCGCGAGCTTCTCCGCATCGGCGAGCGTCGCGCGGCCGTATTTTTCCGGCTCGCGCGTGCCGAGCAGATTGAGGTTCGGCCCGTTGAGCACATAAACGGTATGAGGCATTGGGTTTCGCCACGAGCCGAGACCCGAGGAATCACGTGATACCCCCGCCGCGTCCCGGCGTCCGACTTATAGGGGGCCGGGCGGGCGAGGGGAAGCGGGCCGGCCCGGGTCGCTCCATCCGTCATGGCCGGGCATAGCCGTTCGAAGAACGGCGTCGCTTCGCTCGCCTATGTCCCGGCCATCCACGTCTTTGCTGCGACTCGTGATTAAGGCGTGGATGCCCGGCACAAGAGTTTACACTCGGGCCGGCCCGAAGGCCGGACCCGGGTGCCGGGCATGACGAGTCAGCGGTTGTTGCGAAGCGCCTGCCTCAGGAGCAGGTCGCCTTGCCGCAGCGGGCCATGTTCACCTTTTCCTTGAGGGCATCGACGCCGACCGCGCCGATGACGACGTCCGAGCCCACCACATAGCTCGGCGTGCCGTTGAGCCCGAGCGCTTCGGCGAGCTTCATGCTTTCCTCGATCGATGCGCGCACCTCGTCGCTCGCCAGGTCCTTCTCGATCCGCGCCATGTCGAAGCCGGCGTCCTTGGCGGCGGCGAGCGCGCGCGCCTTGTCGGCCTGTCCGCGGCCGCCCAGGAGCCGCTGATGGAAATCGAAGTATTTCTTGCCCTTGTCCTGCATGCGGACCGCGACCGCGACCTGGGCGGCTTCGAGCGAGCCCGGC
>DATBBS010000674.1:0-11067 GCA_036270895.1 Xanthobacteraceae bacterium | reverse complement strand
GGCCCGCGCAACTGGGACTATCGCTACTGCTGGCTGCGCGACGCGACGCTCACGCTGTTCACGCTGCTCAATGCCGGCTATCACGACGCCGCGCAGGACTGGAACGAGTGGCTGTTGCGGGCGGTGGCGGGAAGTCCCGAGCAGATCCAGATCATGTATGGCATCGGCGGCGAGCGGCGCGTGATCGAATGGGAAGCGTCATGGCTTGCGGGCTATGAGAACTCCCGGCCGGTTCGCATCGGGAACGCGGCCCATCTTCAGCTCCAGCTCGACGTCTTCGGCGAGGTCATGGATGCCGCCCACCAGGCGCGGCGCAGCGGCCTCGTCACCCACGAATCGGGATGGGCGGTGCAGGTCGCGCTGCTCGAATATCTCGGCCGCATATGGCAGGAGCCGGACGAGGGCATCTGGGAGGTTCGCGGCGGCCGCCGGCAGTTCACGCATTCCAAGGTGATGGCCTGGGTCGCGTTCGACCGGGCGGTCCAGAGCGCCGAGATGTTCGGCTTCGACTGCCCGCTCGATCACTGGCGGAAGGTGCGCGACGAGATCCACGAGGCGGTCTGCGCGCAGGGCTACGACCCCGGGCGCGGAAGCTTCGTTCAATATTATGGATCGAAGGAGGTCGATGCGAGCCTGCTGCTCATCGCCTGTGTCGGATTCCTGCCGGTCGACGACCCGCGGGTGCGCGGCACCATCGAGGCGATCGAGCGCGACTTGATCGTCAACGGATTCGTCATGCGCTACCGGACCGAAACCAAGGTCGACGGCCTGCCCCCGGGCGAGGGTGCGTTCCTGGCCTGCAGCTTCTGGCTCGCCGACGTCTACATTTTGCAGGGCCGGCGGGCGGAGGCGGACCGGCTTTTCAAGCGTCTCGTCTCGCTGCGCAATGACGTCGGCCTGTTGAGCGAGGAATATGATTTCCACGCCGCGCGCCTCGCCGGGAATTTTCCCCAGGCCTTCTCGCACCTCGCTCTGATCAACACCGCGTTCAATCTGACGCGCACCAGCAAACCGGTGGAACGGCGCGCGCAGAGCACGAAGACCAAGCTGGCGGGCGAAGCGTGAAAGATCGACCCCAGTCCGCGCCGTCATGCCCGCGAAAGCGGGCATCCAATAGTCCGTCATTGCCCGCTTTCGCGGCCAATGACGCGGAAGCGCCTCACCGCCAGTAGCGGTCTTCCCAGCTGCGCGACAGGCGCATCGCGGTGAGGATGAGGCCGGCCATCGAATAGGTCTGCGGAAAATTTCCCCACAGGGCGCCGGTCTGCGGATCGAGATCCTCGGACAGGAGTCCGAACCGGTTGCGATGAGCAAGCGCGTCGACGAACAATTCGCGCGCCTCCTCGTGGCGGCCGAGCGACCACCAGGCGTCGATCAGCCAGAAGCGGCAGATGAGAAAGGCGGTGGCCGGCAGCCCGAAATCGTCGGCGCCCGCATAACGCATCACGTGCTTCTCGCGCACGAGCTCGCGCTCCATGGCGGCGACGGTGCGCACGAAGCGCGGATCGTCCGGCTCGATGACGCCGAGCTCGGGAAGCAGCAGCACGCTGGCGTCGAGATCTTCCGTGTCGAATGCCGCCGTGAAGGCGCCGCGCTTCTCGTTCCAGGCGCGCTCGAGCAGGGCCTTGCGGATGGGCGCCGCCGTCTTGTTCCAATAGTCGGCGCGATCCTTCAGGCCGAGCCGGTCCGCGATGGCGGCGAGCCGATGGCAGCCGGCCCAGCACATCGCCACCGAATGGGAATGGATGCGCTTGCGGCCGCGATATTCCCAGATGCCGGCGTCCGGCTCCAGGGCGGCCTTGGCGGCCTTCTCGCCGAGCGACTCCAGCAGCTGGAACAGGCCTTCGTCGCCCGGGCGCGGCAGCCGGCGGTCGAAGAACATCGGCGTCGCCGCCAGGATGATGCTCCCGTAGGTGTCGTGCTGCGACTGGTCGACCGCCGCGTTGCCGATGCGCACCGGCCCGTCACCGCGGTAGCCCTGCAGCAGCGGCGCCGTGTGCTCCTCCAGCGAGTCGGTCGGCACCACGCTGTAGACCGGCCGCAGCGTTTCCTCGCGGCTCGACGCGATGCCGAGTGTGAACGAGATGAAGTCTTCCATCGTCTGCGTGGCGCTGATGCGGTTGAGCGCCTTGACGACGAAATAGGCGTCGCGCAGCCAGCAATAGCGGTAATCCCAGGTCCGCCCGGAGCCGGGAGATTCGGGAATCGACGTCGTCAGCGCCGCGATGATGCCGCCGGTCTCGTCGAAGGTGCTCAGCTTCAGCGTGATGGCGGCGCGGATCACGGCCTCCTGCCAGTCGTAGGAGATCGAGAGCCCGCGCACCCAGGTGGTCCAATAGTCGTGGGTGCGGTCGCAGAATTCGCGCGACAAGGTCGCGAGGTCGCCGGTGAAGGGCTCGTCGGGACCGAGCACCAGATGCATGGGCCGCGTCACCACGAAGGGCGCCTCGCTCTCGATCAACGACAGCGGCGCATCGGTCGTCAGCCGCACCACCGTATCGTCGTGGTGGTAGCGGATGTGGTTGCTGCCGATCGAATGACGCACGAAGGGCTGCCCGTAACTGTGCGTCGGCCGCACCCGGATGGTGATGCGCGGCAGGCCGGAGACCGGCTCGATGATCCGGAATAACTGCGGCGGCCGGTGGGTGCGCCCGAACTGATGGAAGCGCGGCGCGAAATCCGTGATCCGCACCGAATTGCCGTGCCGGTCGGTCAGCAGCGTGGCCACGATTGCGGTGTTGCGCAGATACTCGGACTGGATATCGACCATGTCGTCGAGCACGACGTCGGTGAAGCCTTTTTCCTCGCCGCCCGCCAGCAGCCGCGAGAACAGCGGATCGCCGTCGAAGCGCGGGAAGCACCACCACACGATCCGCGACGCCGGATCGACCAGCGCGGCGGTGCGCCCGTTGCCGATCACCGCCAGATCGAGACCGAAATCCTTCGCCGCACCCTTCATGGCGCGACGTTCTCGGCAGCCGGCGCTATCCGTTCGAGCCAGCCGCGGACGCTTTGCGGCGTCTCGAAATGATGAAGCACGCCCGCGACCTTGCGGCCCACCGAGATGGCGAGCCCGTGGAGCTCCGGCATGATGGCGAAGACGGTTTCGTCGGTCGTGTCGTCGCCGATGAAGATCGGCTGGCGGCCCGCGAAAGGCGCATGCTCCATCAGCTCGCGCACGCCGGTCGCCTTGGTGTAGTCGGCATGCTTCACTTCCACCACCGCCTTGCCGGGCATGACCTCGAGCGGCTCCTCCCAGGACGCGGCGCAGATCTTGGAGACCGACTGGCGCACCAGGGCTTCCTTCTCGGGCGCCAGCCGGTAATGCAGCGCCACCGCATAGCCCTTGTCTTCCACCAGCACGCCGCCGCCCGCGAGCGCGACAAGCTGGCGCCGGAGTTCGGCGTCGAGCGGCGTCGCGTCGCGGCTCACCAGCCTGGTGCCGCCGAGCAGGCGGAATTCCGCCCCATGTCCGCCGACCGCGGTCAGCCGGAGCGGATTGAACAGCCGGTCGATATCCTCCAGGGAGCGGCCGCTGACCAGCGCGAGCGCGCCACCGGTGCGCCGGTTCAGCCGCGCCAGGCTGCGCCGCAGCGACTGCGGCACGCGCACCTGCGGCGGCGTCGGCGCAATGTCGACGATCGTGCCGTCTATGTCGAGCAGGAATGCGGTCTTGCCCAGATCGGGCATCAGGCTGGGGGCCTCGATTTCCATCTGCTTGCTGTTCATTCGCCTGGCCGTCTGCATTTTCGGTGACTCGCCTTCCTGCCGCAAGCTCGGCTCGTATGTTGTACCCAAATGGGCCAGCTTATTGTCCCGTGACCCTCTGCGGAATCACGCTAATCGATGAAGGCGAGCGGCCGGGCGACCGCCTCGAGCGGCTGGCGCTCCGCCGCCACGCCCCAGAACCACTGGACGCCGGCGGCGGCGACCATCAGCGCCGCGCCCGCACAATAGCCCATGAACACGCTCCAACGCGACCCGGTGTCGATCAGCAGGCCGAACAGGAAGGGGCCCGCGACGCCCCCGATTCCGGTCCCGATCGCATAGAAGAACGCGATGGCGAGGGCGCGGATTTCGAGCGGAAAAGTCTCGCCCACCGTGAGATAGGCCGAACTGGCGGCCGCGGACGCAACGAAGAAGATCACCATCCAGGCGGCCGTCTGCGACGCCGCCGACAGGACGCCCAGGCCAAAAAGATACCCCGTGGCGGCGAGGAGAAGGCCGGATACCGCATAGGTCGCGGCGATCATGGTCTTGCGCCCGATCGTGTCGAAAAATCGACCGAGCAGCAGGGGCCCCAGGAAATTCCCGGCCGCGAAGGGCAGGAGGTACCAGCCGACACGGTCGCTGGGCACGCCGTAGAAGTCGGTCAGGATCAACGCGTAAGTGAAGAAGATGGCGTTGTAGAAGAAGGCCTGCGCCCCCATCAGGGTCAGCCCGACCAAGGTGCGGGTCCGGTAGGTGCGAAACAGCGTGGCGGCCACTTCCCTGAGCGGCGTGTGGCTGCGCGCGCGCAACCGGACGCGGGCCCCCTCCCCCGGCGCGACCGGCTGGCCGTGGTGGCGCAGCGTGCTCTCGATCTGCGCCACGACGGTGTCGGCCTCCTTGCCATAACCGTGCGTCACCAGCCAACGGGGGCTTTCCGGAATCCACATCCGCATGAACAAGATTCCGAGCCCGAGGACGGCGCCGATCAGGAAGGCGAGCCGCCAGCCGATCTCCGGATCGATCACGCCCGGGTCGAGCACCACGAGCGACACGATCGCTCCGACCGCGGCGCCGATCCAGAAGCTGCCGTTGATGATGAGATCCGTGTGCCCGCGGTAGCGCGCCGGAATCATTTCCTGGATCGCCGAATTGATCGCCGTGTATTCGCCCCCGATGCCGGCGCCGGTCAAAAAGCGGAAGACCGCGAAGCTCCAGAGATTCCACGACAGCGCGGTCGCTGCCGTCGCGGTCAAGTAGACCGCGAGCGTGATGAAGAAGAGCTTCTTGCGCCCCAGCCGGTCCGTGAGCCAGCCGAAAAACAGCGCGCCGAGGACGGCGCCGCACAAATAGGCGCTGGCCGTGATTCCGACGTCGGTGTTGCTGAAGTGCAGGACGGGGCTCGCCTTGAGGGCGCCCCCGAGCGCCCCGGCCAGCGTGACCTCGAGGCCGTCGAGAATCCAGGTAATGCCGAGCGCCACGACCACCAGCGTGTGGAAGCGATCCCATGGCAGGCGATCGAGACGGGCCGCGATGTCGGTCTCGATCACCGCCTCGTCGGCGTCCCGGGCGGCTACTGGCCGGCGCTCGCGCATGGCGCTGATTCGCCTCGGTGTGGCGTGAAATGAAAAGACAGCGGCGGGAAGGAGGGAAGGAAAGAAGCCTGGCATGAAATCATCGCATGTCCGTGAACAGGCCGGAGTCCGCGTCGGGGACCAACGCCAGCGGGGAACAATGGTTCCGGGTGGCGGCGCGCTGGAGTGCCTCGTTCTCACCGTCCTCCGCCGTCATTGCCCGCGAAAGCGGGCAATCCAGTAATCACCACCGTTTCGGTCAGGCCTCGTGCCTAATCGCGACGTCACGGAGTACTGGATGCCCCGCGTGCGCGGGGCATGACGAGGTCTCCCCAAGTACTGGATTGCCCGCTTTCGCGGGCAATGACGGCGTAGAACTGCGCGCCTCACGCGGCGGCGCGATGGGTGGAAAGGCGGGTGATCTCGCGCTCGACCAGGTCGCGGTAGAGGCCGTCGCGCCGCATCAGGAGCTCCGGCGGGCCGTCCTGCATCACGCGGCCCGACTGCATCACGACGATGCGGTCGACGTTGCGCACGGTCGAGAGACGATGCGCGATCGCGATCACGGTTCTGCCGCGAACGAGGCGGCGCAATGCGTCGCGGATCGCTTCCTCCGAGTCACTGTCGAGCGCCGACGTCGCCTCGTCGAGCAGCAGGATCGGGGCATCCTTGAGGAACGCGCGGGCGATCGCGATACGCTGGCGCTGGCCGCCCGAAAGCTTCACGCCGCGCTCGCCCACGATGGTGTCGAGGCCTTCCGGCAGACGCTCGATGAAGTCGCAGCGCGCCGCGATCGCGGCCTGCAGGAGCTCGTCGTCCCGCGCCTCGGGCCGGCCATAGCGAATGTTCTCGGCGATCGATCGATGGAAGAGCGCGGCCTCCTGCGGCACCACCGCGATGGCCTGGCGCAGGCTCTCCTGGGTGACCCGGGTGATATCCTGGCCGTCGACCATGACGCGGCCGCCCTGCGCGTCGTAGAAACGCTGCAAGAGAGCGAACAAGGTGGACTTGCCCGCGCCCGACGAGCCGACGACCCCGACCTGCTCGCCGGCGCCGATGCGCAGGTTGAAATTCTCGAAGATGCCGTGGCCGTCGGGATACTTGAACGAGACATTCTCGAAGGCGACGCCCGCGCTCCGCCGCGTCAGGGTGGCGGCCGCCGGGTGGTCGCGCAGCTCGTGCGGGATGAGCAGCGTCGCGAGCGCCTCCGACAGGCGCGCCATGTGCTGGGTCACGTCGACCAGCGCGACCGCCAGATCGCGGGTGGCATGCAGGACCGAAAGCCCGAGGGTGCAGACCAGCACCACGTCGCCCGTGCTGGCCCGGTCCTGCTCCCACAGCAGGATCGCCCAGGCCAGGAGCGCGATGGTGAGCACCACGGTGGTGCCGGCATGCATCAGGCGCAGCTTCTCGAGATAGACCAGGCTGCGCCGTCGTGCGTTCATCTCGCGGTCGACCGTGTCGTCGAAGCGGCGCCGCTCGCGGCCGAAACCGTAGAAGGCATGCACCAGCGGCATGTTGCCGATGATGTCGACCATTTCGCCGTCGACCGCCGCCGCGCGATCCGCGAAGGCGTGATGCAGCGAGCGGCCGGCCGCCGCCAGGCGGAACATGACGATCACCACGAGGCCGCCGACGACGGTGAGCACCGCGGCCATCGGCACGCTGACGGTGGTGACGAAGCCGATCGCCGCGAGCGTGGCGACGCAGGGCGGCAGCACGTTCCAGACGAACATGTTGTCGATGGTGAACATCGCGTTGGAGGTCGCGGTGATGCGGCTCGACAGCATGCCGGGCTGCCGGCCGGCGAAGAAGCCCGGCGCGTGGCCGGTCAGATGCCGGAAGAGATCCCGCCGCAGGTCGCCGGTGACCGCCGTGAAGGCGTAGCTGGCGATCCAGCTCGCGACCCGCCACAGCAGGTTATCGAGGGCGATCAGCGCGACCAGCAGGAAGAAGGCGAGCCAGATGCGACCGCCGGCGTGCGCGCCCCCCGCCAGCGTGTCGACCAGGAACTTCACGCCATATTGGGTGCTCACCGAGCAGATCACCGCCGCGAGCACCGCGGCCACGATGATGGAATGCGATACCGCGCGCCGGCGCAGATAGCGCGCCATGAATGCGAAGGGACGCCGGGCATAGCGGGAAAGGTCGTCCGTCGACATTTCGGATTGGTTGGCCGCATCCAATTGAAGCTGGCGGGCGGCGTCGCCCCAGTGCAGTACCGACAATTTCGAACCTCCGGTTCGGACACCGCGCGAGACGCCCGGCTCGCCGCGGGTCAGCGCCCAAAATTGCGCCACTCAGACCATGATCGTCATACGGATGCATCCTCGCCCCATGGAGTTCGACGTATCAGACCCGGAATCGTTCCGAATTCCCCGCAAAAAAGCATCTTCACGTTTCGTGTCATGAAATTCACGATTCGTGTTCGGGGTTGCGTTAGACTTTCGGCTTTTGTCTGGCGTTGCTGTTCCGGGGATCGGGGCCCCTGCGCTTTCGACAAGACGCCCACCCAAGGAGATTTCTTCCATGCGCATTGCGCAGATTGCCCCGTTGACCGAAGCCGTTCCCCCGAAACTGTATGGCGGTACCGAACGCGTCATCTACTGGCTGACCGAGGAGCTGGTGGCCCTCGGGCACGACGTCACGCTGTTCGCCAGCGGGGACTCGCACACCTCGGCGAAGCTCGAAGCCGGATGGCCGCGGGCGCTGCGGCTCGACGGCGCGGTGCGCGACGCCAATGCGTTGCACCTCGCCATGCTGGAGCGCGTGCGCAAGGAGGCGCACAACTTCGACTTTCTGCATTTCCACCTGGACTATTATCCCTTCTCGCTGTTCGCGCGGCAGCCCACGCCCTTCCTCACGACGTTGCACGGGCGCCTCGACCTGCCGGAGCTGCATCCGATCTTCAACGCCTGCCCGTCGGCGCCGGTGGTGTCGATCTCGAACGCGCAGCGCCGCCCGCTGCCGCAGGCGCGCTGGGTGCGCACGGTCTATCACGGGCTGCCCGACAAGCTGCTCGCCCCGAAGCCGGCGCGCCCCTCCTATCTGGCGTTTCTCGGCCGCATCGCGCCCGAGAAGGCGGTCGACCGGGCGATCCGGGTCGCGCAGGAATGCGGCATCCCACTCAAGATCGCCGCCAAGGTCGACCGCGTGGACCGCGAGTATTTCGAGACCAAGATCCGTCCGCTGATCGTCGCGCCGGGTGTCGAGTATATCGGCGAGATCGCGGACCACGAGAAGTCCGACTTTTTGAGCGGCGCGCATGCGTTGCTGGCCACGATCGAGTGGCCGGAGCCGTTCGGCCTGGTCATGATCGAGGCCATGGCGTGCGGGACGCCCGTGATCGCGTTCAACCGCGGTTCGGTGCCGGAAGTGGTCGACGAAGGGCTGACCGGATTCATCGTCGAGGACGAGGTCGGCGCGATCGGCGCCGTCGAGCGCTTGCCGGAGCTCAGCCGCGCGCAGGTGCGCCAGCGCTTCGAGGAACGCTTCACGGCGCGCCGCATGGCGCAGGACTACCTCGCGGTCTATCGCAGCCTGATCGGCGCGGCGCCGCGGCTGCACGTGGTCGGCGCCGACCCGGCGAGCGCAAGAACGGCGGGAAAGAGCGCGTAAGCGGCATGGCGGGCATGGCTTGGCCGTCATTGCCCGCGCAAGCCGCAATCCAGTAAACGCCGAGGCCCGAGTTTTTGCCATTACCGCGCCGAAACGGCGTACTGGATGACCGCCCGGGCATGACGAATAAGTATTTCGCCGACATGACGGGTCAATATTATGCGGCGCGCCGCTCCTCCGGCGGACGCGTCTCCGGCATCAAGGCCCAGACGCAGGCGAGGCCGAGCGCCGCGATGGCGCCCAGCCCGAGAAACGCAACCTCGCTGCCGAAGCGGTCGGTGAGATAGCCGCCGAGCGTGGTCGAGAAGGCCGCGCCGAGCCCGACCGCGGTGCCGGTGATGCCGAGCGCAAGGTTGAAGTGGCCGGAGCCGCGCGTCACGTCGGCGACGGTGAGCGGCACCAGAACGCCGAAGACGGCGGCCGACACGCCGTCGAGCAATTGCACGATCACCAGCACGCTCGGATCGTGCACCAGCGCGAACAGGAGGCCGCGGATCGGCAACGTCGCAAAGCCGATGAGCAGCAGCGGGCGGCGACCCCAGGATTGGGCACGGCGCCCGACCTCGGGCGACACCAGCGCGACGAAGAGCTGCGGCACCACGATGCAGACCGCGATCATGGCCGTCGCCCAGCGAGGCGACCGCAGGGTGAGGACGCTGCCCATCAGCGGCAGCATCGCGGCGTTGCCGAGCTGGAACAGCATGAAGCAGCCGGCGAAGATCAACAGCGGGCGCAGGCGCTTGGGATCCTTCAGGCTGGAGAGCGGACGTTGCGGCGGCTTCTCGGCCTGGCCCCCATGGGCGCGCTCCGGATCGACCTCGCTGGTGCGGATGTGGCGCAGCGCGATCAAGGCCGGCACCAGCAACAGCGCGGTGACGAAAAAGACCGCGCGGTTCGAGATGAAATAGCCGAAGGCCCCCATGGCGGCGGCCGCGACGCCGTTGCCGATCGAGGCGAAACGCGCGTTGCGGCCGAGGCGTACGCTCATCCCAGCATGGCCCACGAGGCCAAGGCTGATCGCCGCCATAGCGGGGCCGAGCACGCAGCTGGCGGCGGCATGCAGCACGGTCGCGCTCAGCACCGCCGGATAGATCGGCCAGAGCGCAAACATCAGCGCGCTCAACCCGATCAACACGACCGCGACCCCGGCGACGAAGCGCTCCGAACGCGCCGCGTCGACGATGGCGCCACCCGGCATCTGGCCGGCCAGGCCCACCAGGCTGCCGATGGTGAGCATGAGGCCGATGTCGACCTGGGTCCATGCCATCGAGGTGAGATAGACCGACACGAAGGGACCGAAGCCGGTCTGCACGTCGGCGACGAAGAAGATGAACCAGTCGAGGCCGCGCTGGCTCGCTACGGACGGGCGCGGCGGCTCGGCGCCGGGCGGACGCGGCGCCTCGGCGGCGGGCGGCGGCGCGGCGGCCGCACGCATGTCCTTCCCGGCGGCGCGACCAACGCCGGATTCGCGGCCGTCCCGCAGGGGTCGGGCGGCGGGCAGCTTCACTTCTCCTGCGGAGAATCTTGTGGGTTGGCGGCGGCCGGTGCCGGCTGCGCGTTGCCCAAGGCGCCGAGAATCACCACCGCGCTTCCCTCCTTGAATTCCGGGGCCGCCTTCACCTGGTCCTTGTTCAGCTCGACGGTGACGACGTTCTGCTTCTTGTCGTCGCGCATGAATTTGAGCACCGACCAGTCGACCGCGATCTTGCGGCTGCCGACGCCCAAGAATCCACCGAAATCGATGATGGCCGCGCGCGGCTGCCCATCGCGATCGACCAGCACGTCGACGAGGCGGCCCATATCCTCGCCGGCGCTGCTGCGCACGCTCTTGCCCAGAATAGCCTGCGCGTCGCCGGGATCGAGCATGACGGCGGAAGGCGTCGGTTTCGCGGCGGGAACCGGAACTTCGGGCGGGACGTCAGCGGGCGGCGTTCGTGGCGCGTCCGATGGGGGCTGCGACGCCTCCGGCGCAGACGGCGTCGCCGCGGGTGGAACTTCCGGTGGCGGCGGAACCTGCGCCAGCCGCTGCGGCGCGCGGATCGCGGTCGGGGTGGGCAACGGCAGCGGGATGCGCGCGCGGTCCCGGGCGTCGCTCACGGACGACACCATGGCGACGGCGAGCGCCGTCGCGGCCGTGGCCGCCCATCGCGAATGCGTACGCATATCA
>DATBBS010000673.1:0-3938 GCA_036270895.1 Xanthobacteraceae bacterium | reverse complement strand
AGCTTCGCGGCGATGTTCGGCGCGCTGATCGGCACCTCGACCACCACGAGCTATATCGAAAGCGCGGCCGGCGTCTCGGCCGGCGGCCGCACCGGGCTGACCGCGGCTTTCGTGGCGATCTTCTTTCTGCTGGCGCTGTTCTTCGCGCCGCTCGCCGGCATGATACCGGCCTATGCGTCGGCGGCAGCGTTGCTCTATGTCGCCTGCGTGATGGCGCAGGGGCTTGCCGAGATCGCCTGGGACGACATCACAGAATACGGCCCGGCGGTGGTCGCTGCCGTCACCATGCCGCTGACCTATTCGATCGCGACCGGCATCGGGCTCGGCTTCATCACCTATGCGGCCGCCAAGATCGTTTCCGGCAAGTTCGACCAGGCGAGGCCGGCGGTGCTGGTGCTGGCGCTGCTGTTCGCGGCGAAATTCTATTGGGTCGGATAGGGGTGAGATGATCATGAAGATGTGCAGCGTCGCGTTCGCGGGTGCCATTGCGGTCCTCACCGTTCACGCCGGCGCCGCGCGCGCGGCGGAGCTGAAGATTTTCGGCTCGCGCGTCACCAAGATGGTGGTCGGCGATATCGGGGTCGGCTTCGAGCAGGCGACCGGCCACCGGCTCAATGTCGTGACCGACGTGGCGGCCGTGATGAAGCGGCGGATCGAGGAGGGCGAAGCCTTCGACGTGGCGGTGCTGGTGGATTTCCAGACCGACGCGCTCATCACGTCCGGCAAGCTCGCCGCCGACACGCGCGTCAATGTGATGAAATCCGGCATCGGCGTCGCGGTGCGCCGGGGCGCGCCCAAGCCCGACATCTCCACCGTCGACGCTTTCCGGCGCACGCTGCTGGCGGCCAAATCCATCACCTATCTCAAGGAAGGCGCCAGCACCCTCCATCTCGACCGCGTCTTCGTGCAGCTCGGAATCGCCGAGGCACTCAAGCCCAAAGTCATCCAGCCGACCACCGAGGCGGTGTCCGAGATGGTGGCGAGCGGGGAGGCGGAGCTCGGCATCATCGTGATCCCCAACATCCTCTCGGTGCCGGGCGCCGAGCTGGTCGGTCCGTTGCCGCCGGAGATCCAGTCCTACATCGTGTTCACCGCCGCGGCGTCGGCGCAGTCGCCCAACCCGCAGGCGGCACGCGACGTGATCAAGCTGATGACCAGCCCGGCGGCGGTTCAGTTCATAAAGCAGAAGGGCATGGAGCCGGGGTGAACTCCCCCGTCATTGCGAGCGCAGCGAAGCAATCGCGCGCCCGTGACGTGAGCAAGCGAAGCGGGATTGCTTCGCTGCGCTCGCAATGACCGCTACGCGGAGAGCGCCTTCTTGATCGCCAGGAAGTCCCGCCAGGCGAGGCGCTTGTGCAGCGGCTGGCGCAGGAGATAGGCGGGATGCAGGGTCGGTATGGCGCGGATGTCGCGCGTGCCGGTGTTGAAGGTGACCCAGCGGCCGCGCGTCTTCATGATGCCGTCGGTGAAGCCGAGCAGGGTCTGGCTCGACGGCCCGCCGAGACAGACCAGAATGTCGGGATCGACGAGCTCGATCTGACGCAGGATGAACGGAAGGCAGATCTGGCTTTCCTGCGGGGTCGGCGTGCGGTTGCCGGGCGGGCGCCACGGAATGATGTTGGCGATGTAGCTGGTGGTGCGATCGAGCCCGATCGCCTTGATCATCAGGTCGAGCAGCTTGCCGGAGCGCCCCACGAAGGGAAGACCCTCGAGATCTTCCTCGCGCCCGGGCGCCTCGCCGACGAACATCAGGCGCGCTTCCGGATTGCCGTCGGCGAATACCAGCTGCTTGGCGTGCCGCTTGAGCTCGCAGCCCTCGAAACTTTCGAGGATCCGGCGCAGCTCCTTGAGGCTCGCGGCCTGCCTCGCCTGCTGGCGCGCATCGGTGGCGGCCGCGTCGGGCGAGGGCGGGGCGGGCGATGTCGGCGCGGACGGCATCGGCCGCTCGCTGCTTGCGCGCGTCTTGGGGGAATATGACAGGGGCGGGCGCCGCCCCGGCGTGTCGGCGGCGGGCGGGGCGGGGCTGCGCGCCGGCTCCTGGTCCGCGAAGCGGTCGACCGGTGCCTCGCCCAGCAGCGCATCGGCGCCCGCCTCCAGGTAGAAGGCGAGCAGGTCGCTGGCAGCCTTGGTGCGATCGGGCGTCATCTTGGTGCCGGACAAACTAGGCGGTCGGCCTTCCCCGTGAAACCCCCCGCGCCCGGATATCGTAGGGAAGCGTGGAAAAAGGCAATGCGGGACGCGCCTTCATCGCGCCGGCCATCGATAGGTGATGACCTTCTCTTTGACGCCGCCCGTCTCGATCAGCATCTCGGTTGCGGGAAGGGGATGGGCTCCCATCCGTTGGTAGAAGGCGCGCGCCTGAACATTGCGGCTCAGCACCTCGGCGATCATGCCGTCGAACCCGCGCTCTTTCACGTGGTCAACGCAGGATCGCCAGAGAGCCTTGCCGATGCCTCTTCCGATATGGTCGGGATCAAGATAAATCGCATGGAGCGCCGCGTGGCGCGGGAAGCCGGGCGAAGCCGCGGCGCCGACGTCCGCGAATCCCACCATGCGCTGGTCCGCGATAGCGACGAACACGGCAAGATCCGGATCGTCGATCGCCAAATGCCCTTTGCGTTCCGCCGCCCAGGCGTGAGCACGCTCCTCGACCGAAAGGCTTCCCAGGTATTCGTCGGTGTAAATTCCCCTGTAGGCGTTCCGCGTTGCCGCCACATGAATGCGCGCAACCTCACCTGCGTCCGCCCGGACGGCGCGGCGTATTTGAAATTCGGCCCGCATCGTGGAACTAATGCCTGCAATCAAGGTCCGACCGCAATGACGTTGGCGATCCGGAGGAGGGCAATCTGATGAGCGACGAACTGCCGCCGCGCGAATCCATGGAGTTCGACGTTGTGGTGGTGGGCGCCGGTCCCGCCGGCCTGTCGGCCGCGATCCGGCTCAAGCAGCTCTCGCCCGACATTTCCGTCGTGGTGGTCGAGAAGGGCTCCGAGGTCGGCGCGCATATTCTCTCCGGTGCCGTGATCGATCCGGTCGGCCTCGACCAGCTGCTGCCCGACTGGCGCCACGAGGATACGCCGATCAAGACGAAGGTGGCCGACGATCGCTTTTACATGCTGGGCGCCGCGGGCGCATTGCGGTTGCCGAATTTTTTGATGCCGCCCCTGATGAGCAATCACGGCAACTTCATCGTCTCGCTCGGCGAGGTCTGCCGCTGGCTCGGCCGCAAGGCGGAAGCCGCGGGCGTCGAGATCTATCCCGGCTTTGCGGCGGCCGAAGTCCTGTTCGGCGCGAACGGCGAGGTCACGGGCGTCGCGACCGGCGACATGGGGGTGGGGCGCGACGGCAAGCCGAAGGATTCCTTCACGCGCGGCATGGAATTGCGCGCCAAATACACGCTGTTCGCGGAAGGCGCGCGCGGGCACCTGAGCAAGGCCTTGATCGCGCGCTACCGGCTCGACGACGGCCGGCAGCCGCCGAAATTCGGCCTGGGGTTGAAGGAGCTGTGGCAGGTCGCGCCCGACCGGCATCGGCCCGGCCTGGTGCAGCACACCTTCGGGTGGCCGCTCGGCAACTCCACCGGCGGCGGCTCGTTTCTCTATCACTATGACGACAATCTGGTGTCAGTCGGCTTTGTGGTGCATCTCAACTACGACAATCCCTATCTGGCGCCATTCGAGGAATTCCAACGCTTCAAGACCCATCCGCTGGTGCGCGACACCTTTGCGGGCGGCAAGCGCATCGGCTACGGGGCGCGCGCCATCACCGAGGGCGGGTATCAGTCGGTCCCCAGGCTTGCCTTTCCGGGCGGCGCGCTGATCGGCTGCGCGGCCGGCTTCGTCAACGTGCCGCGCATCAAGGGCACCCACAATGCCATGCTGTCCGGCATGCTGGCGGCCGAGCATGTGGCGCAGGCGCTCGCGGGCGGCCGTCATAAC
>DATBBS010000672.1:0-1735 GCA_036270895.1 Xanthobacteraceae bacterium | reverse complement strand
CAAAAAATTCCAGCCTCAAGGTTGTCGATCTATCGGCCGACTTCCGGCTCGCCGACACCGCCGCCTATGCGCGCTGGTATGGCCATGAGCATCTCGCCCCCGAGCTGCAGAAGCACGCCGTCTATGGGCTCACCGAGGTGCACCGGGACAGGATCAAGGGGGCGCGGCTGGTCGCCAACCCGGGCTGCTACACGACCTGCAGCGAGCTTCCGCTCATCCCGCTGATCAGCGCCAAGGCCATCGACCTCGACGAGATCGTGGTCGACGCCAAGTCGGGCATGACCGGGGCGGGCAGGGCGGTGCGCGAGGCGATGCTGTTCTCCGAGGTGTCGGAGGGTTTTCACGCCTACGGGGTCGGCCATCACCGTCACATGGCGGAGCTCGACCAGGAATTCTCCAACGCCGCCGGCCGGCCGGTGGTCGTCAGCTTCACGCCTCATCTGGTGCCGATGAACCGGGGCATTCTCGCCACCATCTATGTGCGCGGCGCCGCCGGCCGGTCGCCCGAAGATCTTCACGCGATACTTTCGAAGCAATACGCGAACGAGCCCTTCGTCCATGTGCTTCCCTTCGGCGAGATGCCGCAGACGCGCCACGTGCGCGGCTCGAACATGACCTTCATCGGGGTTGCGGGCGACCGCGTGGCGGGCCGCGCGATCATCTGTTCGGCGCTCGACAATCTGGTCAAGGGCGCCGCCGGCCAGGCGGTGCAGAACATGAACCTGGTGCTCGGATTTCCCGAGCCCATGGGGCTCGAGCAGGTGGCGCTGTTCCCGTGAGGGCGGCTAATTCTCGCCGAGCGCCTTGAGGCGCGCGCTCGCCATCGCGTGCGCCCACGGGCCGTCGTCGTATTTCGGTGCCATCGCCAGGGCCTTGCGGTAATCCGTTTTGGCCTTCTCGACCTCGCCCTTGCCTTCGAGTGCCAGGCCGCGGCCCGCATAGGCGCCGGTGAATTCGGCATCGATGTGAATGGCCTGGCTGTAATCCGCGATGGCGCGCTCATAGTCGCCGTCCTGCCGCAACTCGATGGCGCGGTTGTGATAAATGGCGGCGAGCGTCCCGCCGGAGAATCTGGCCGACTGGATCGCGCGCGTGCAGGCGGCGATCGCGGCCTCGCCTTCCTCCTTGAAGCAACGGTCGCTGTTCTCGTCGGCGCGCGCCGGCCCGGCCGCGGATGCGGCGGCCAAGGCCGAAGCGAGCAAAATCTGCGCAAGGCGTCTGTTGATCGGGCAGGCGCGCGCCGGCGCCATGCTCAAGCTCTCACCTTCACGTAGCTTCCCGGCGCGTCCTCGATCGGCTTCAACACGCCGCCGCCGGGCTGGCGCGCCTTCACGAGCGTGGGATCCTGCGCCTTGATCCAGGCGAGCCAATCCGGCCACCATGAGCCCGGATGCTCCTGTGCGCCCGCAATCCATGTCTCGAGATCGTCGCCGCGGGGCTGCGGGCCGGTCCAGTACTGGTATTTCTTCTTGCCGGGCGGGTTGACGACCCCGGCGATATGGCCGGAGCCCGCGAGCACGTATTTCACCGGGCCGCCGAACAGTGATGAGCCGACATAGACCGATCGCGCCGGCGCGATGTGATCCTCGCGGGTGGCGAGATTATAGATCGGAATGCTGACGCTCTTGAGGTCGAGCCGCACCCCGTCGATCGTCATCTCGCTCTTGGCGAGCCGGTTCTCGAGGTAGCAGCTGCGCATATAGAGCGAGTGATTGGCGGCCGGCATGCGCGTGGC
>DATBBS010000671.1:0-6218 GCA_036270895.1 Xanthobacteraceae bacterium | reverse complement strand
CGCCAGCGCCGACAGGGTCATGGCCCGGATCTCGCGCTTGGTGATCTGGCCGTCATGCTCGAACAGCGTATCGGGAAGTCCCGCCGCGCGCGCGATGATGCGTGCCCCGGGCGCGGCCGCGACCTCGATCGCCACCATGTTGAGCGGGTCGATTTTCTCGAGAGCGAAATTCTCGGCCGCCGCGGCGCGGATGCGCTCGCGCGGCCCGCCGAGCGCCTCCAGCACGGTGAGCCGCGAGGGCCCGAAGCCGGTCGCCACGAGCAGGCGCGCGAGCGCGGCCGGCCCCTCGGCGTCGGAGGTGAGCGCGAGCACGCGCGCGTCCGGCTGGAGATGCGGGCGCACCAGGTCGAGCGCGCGGCCATGCAGCGACACCAGCGCGCAGTCGGGCAGCGTCCAGCCGAGCCGCGCCGCCGCCAGGCTGAAACCCGACGGCGCCGGCAGCACGATGGTCTCGGCCGGGTCGACATGGCGCGCCAGCACGGCGCCGACCCCGTAGTGAAACGGATCGCCCGACGCCAGCACGCACACTTGGGTGCCACGGTCGCGTTGCGCCACCACGTCGGCGACGCCGCGCTCGAGCGGGCTCGGCCAGGCGCGCGCCTCGCCGCGGAGGAGCGCCGCCGCCAGCGCCAGGTGGCGTTCTCCCCCGAACACGATGGCGGCGCCCGAAACCAATGCGCGCGCCGCCGGGCTCAAGCCGTCGACGCCGTCCTCGCCGATGCCGACGATGGCGAGCCAGCGGCGTGGTGCGGCGGACGCGATCGGGCTAGAAAGCGCCATGGCGCGTCCCCTGCGGGTTCTCATTCTGGGCGGCACCACCGAGGCGCGGCGGCTGGCCGAGCGGCTGGCGCCGCACCGCGAGCTCGACGTGCGGCTTTCGCTCGCCGGCCGCACCAGCAATCCGGTGCCGCATGCGGTGCCGCTGCGGGTCGGCGGTTTCGGGGGCGCGGACGGGCTGGCGGCCTATCTGAAGGACGAGCGCATCGACCGCCTGGTCGACGCCACGCACCCCTATGCGGCGCAGATGTCGGCCAACGCGGCGCAAGCAGCCAGGCTCGCGCGCGTCCCGCTGCTCGCATTGCGCCGGGCCGCCTGGCAGCCGGCCACCGGCGATCGGTGGCGCGAGGTCGACGACGCGCGAGCAGCAGCGCAGGCGCTCGGCGATGCGCCGCGCCGCGTCTTCCTGGCGCTCGGCCGCAACGAGATCGCGCCCTTCGCGGGCGCGCCGCAGCACTTCTATCTTGTGCGCAGCGTCGATGCGGTCGAGCCGCCGCTCGCGGTCCCGCGGGCCGTCTACATCCGGGCGCGCGGGCCCTTTCGCGAAGAGGACGATCGCGCGCTGCTCGCCACCCATGAGATCGATGTGGTGGTGGCTAAGAACAGCGGCGGCCCGGCCGCCTACGGCAAGATCGCGGCGGCGCGCTTGCTCGGCATCGCGGTGATGTTGCTGCGCCGGCCGGCGCTGCCCGAGGTGCGGGCAGTCGATAACGTGGACGACGCCGTGGCGTGGCTCGCTCATGCGGGCGTTTCCGCGGCGCGCGGTGTGTAGACGAGCGGCGGCAGGCCGGGGCGCGCGACCAGGCGCGTCGCGGCGGAGCCGACGATGATCAGCGTCGCCATGTCGGCCTCGACTGCATCCGCCTCGGCAAGCGTCGCGAGGGCCACCCGCTCGTCATCGCGACCCACAGCGCGGCCGAACACCACCGGCGTCGCAGCGGGCAGGTGCCGGCGCAACCGCTCGAATGTCTTGCCGAGCTGCCACGGCCGCGCGCGCGAGATCGGATTGTACAGCGCGAGCACGAAGCCGGCACCCGCCGCGGCGTCGAGCCGCTGCTCGATCGTCTCCCAGGACTTGAGATTGTCGGATAGCGACAGCGCGCAGAAATCGTGCCCGAGCGGTGCCCCGACGCGCGCCGCCACCGCCAGCATGGCGGTGATGCCCGGCACGAAGG
This sequence comes from Xanthobacteraceae bacterium, assembly GCA_036270895.1. Lineage (GTDB taxonomy): Bacteria > Pseudomonadota > Alphaproteobacteria > Rhizobiales > Xanthobacteraceae > JAVDCA01. Next base: position 4,266 of record DATBBS010000671.1, on the reverse strand, counting down.
CGACATCGAGCGCGCGCCACGCGTCTGGACCCTGCTCGATCGCCTCGCACACTGCGGCCGCCATCGCGAACACGCCCGGATCGCCGCCCGAGACCAGCGCGACGCGGCGGCCGCTCGCCGTCAGCTCCAGTGCCTCCCGCGCGCGCAGAATCTCCGCGCGATTGTCCGACGGATGCCGGCTCTGTCCCGGGCGCGAGGGCACGCGGTCGAGATAGGGCGCGTAGCCGAAAAGCGCATCGGCTGTCGCGAGCGCCGCGTCCGCCTCCGGCGCGAGCCAGCGCGCATCGCCCGGGCCGAGCCCCACGACGGCGAGTCGCCCGCTCATGGCGTGCTCCACCCCGGCACCAGGACGACCGCGAAATAGGGCGCGTCGTCGTCCTTCTTCTCGGCGAGCCGCATCATTGCGGCATTCGCCATGGTGCCGCGCTCCACGTAGATGGCGCGGGCGAGCCGCCCGGTCTTCTCCAGCGCGCGCCGCACTTTCGGCAGGTGGCGGCCGAGCTTCATCACCACGGCGGCGTCGCAGTCGGCGAGCCGGCGCTCCAGGTCGGGCTGCGGCAGGGTGGCGGGCAGCACCGTGAAGACGTCGTCGCCCTGCGCGATCGGCGCGCCCGCCGCCGACCAGCAGCCCGACATGCCGGTGACACCCGCCACGATCTCGACCGGGTAGCGCGGGGCGAGCCGCACATGCAGATGCATGTAGGAGCCGTAGAACAGCGGATCGCCTTCGGACAGCACCGCGACGGTGCGGCCGGCATCGAGATGTCTGGCGATCGCGGCCGCGGCGGTGTCGTAGAAGGCCCGGATCGTTTCGCGGTAGGCCGGGTCGTGTTTCGGGATTTCGGTCGTCACCGGATAGCGCAGCGGCAGCTCCTCGGTGCAGGCGCGCAGGTGCGCCGCCACGATGGCGCGCGCGTGACTCGGGTGTCCGGTCTTGGCGAAATGCGCCACCACGTCGGCCTCGCCGAGCGCGCGCAGCGCTTTCAGCGTCACCAGCTCGGGATCGCCCGGCCCGACGCCGACGCCGACCAGGCGGCCGGTCCGACTGTCGCTCACAGACCGGCCCTCGCGAGTGCGTTGACGGCGGCGGCCGTCATGGCGCTGCCGCCCATGCGGCCGCGCACGATCAGCCACGGCGTGCCGCGCGAATTCGCGGCGAGCGCCTCTTTGGATTCGGCCGCGCCCACGAAGCCGACCGGGACGCCCAGGATCGCGGCGGGCCTGGGCGCACCGGCGTCGAGCAGCTCGAGCAGGCGGAAAAGGGCGGTCGGCGCGTTGCCGATCGCCACCACGGCGCCGGCGAGCCGGTCGATCCAGAAGTCGAGTGCGGCGGCCGAGCGCGTGGTGCCGAGCTTGTCGGCGAGCGCCGGCACGCGCACATCGCGCAGCGTGCAGACGACCTCGTTGCGGGCCGGCAGGCGTGCGCGCGTGATGCCCTGCGCCACCATCTCGGCGTCGCACAGGATGGGCGCGCCACCCGCGAGCGCCGCGCGGCCCGCCGCGACGAGCCCCTCGCCGAACACGATGTGCCGTGCCGCCTCCACCTGACCGCAGGCATGGATCATGCGCACCGCCACATCGGCTTCCTCGGGCGAGAAGCGCGTGAGATCCGCCTCGGCCCGGATGATCGCGAAGGAGCGCTCATAGATCGCGGCGCCGTCGTGCAGATAAGTGCCGGCCTCAGCCATGGGAAACGCTCCGCTGGCGGGCGAGCCGCGCGAGGTCACGCGGCACGGCGTCGGCCGCGACGGAGCCGGCCGGGACATCGTCGATCAGGAGATCGCACCGCCCGGCGCGGCCGATGGCGGCGAGCGCGGCCGCCCCGCGATGGGCGCAACCCTTGGGGCAGCCGGAAATGTGGATCACCTCGCCGGCGCCGATCAGGCCGGCGGCGGCCTGTGCGACCTGCGACGCGAGGGTGCGCGCGGGAATTTCGCCCGAGGCGCAGATCGGCGCGCCCGCGCAAGCGACCACGCGCCGGCGCGGATCGTCCGGGTGGGTGATGAATCCGAGGTTTTCGGCGGCCGTGACGAGCTGCGCGACGGCGGTGGGACGCAAGCCGACAACAAGAAGCGCGCGACCGGGTGCCGCCCGCACGCCCTGCGCGCCGGCCGCGGTTGCGGCGTCCAGAAGCCTCTGCAGCGTCGTCGCGTCGGCATGACCGAACGCGACGCCGACGCCGACGGCCACACATCCGGCACGCAGCATGTGGATCCCGATCGGTTCGGCCGCGGGGCGGGATGCCGGCGGGGGCGCCGCGATCCATCGGTCGCCGGCAGCGGCGCGAAACGCCCCAACGCCTTCGCGGCGCAGGATGTCACGCGCCCGCGCGTCGCGCCCATGCGCCGCGATCAGGTCGAGCAGCCGCACAACGGTCTCGACGACACGCGTGGGCGCGACCGCGCCGAGCGCAACGGCAGTCGCGGCGTCGCCGCCGATCGCGACATACAGGCGGACGCCGTCGGAGGCCTCGGCGCGCAGCCGGACGTCGGCGCCGAGCGCATCAAGGTGCAGCGCGCCGCCGCCGTCGAGTGCCACGGATACCTTGGGGGACAGCCGACCCGCAAAAGCGGATGCGGCGAGTGCGGCGCGCATCCCGGCGGCCAGCGCGGCCGCATCGATCACCTCATCGGGGTCGAGGCCGGCCAATGGATCGGCGATGACCGGCACGCCGTCGTGGGCCGCGATGCCGAGCCGTGCCACCGCGTCGGCGAATGGCGCGGCCGAGGCGGCGTCAAGCCCGCGCACCTGGATGCTGCCGCGGGCCGTGATCTCGATGATGCCGTTGCCGTGGCGCTCCGCGGCTCGGCACAGCCCGGCCATCGGCTCCAGCGCGATCGTCGCGGTCGGCATGAGCCGCGCCAGCAGGCCGTCACCGGTCTGCATCGGCGCGCTCACGCCCGGACAGGCGCCGCGACGGGTGGGTGCGTTCATGCGCTCGCCTCCGCGCCCAGCGCTTCTGCGCGCAGCGCCACCAGATCGGCATCGACGTGATTGCGGTGCGGATGCCACAGCCCGCGCCGGCGCGCGCCGTCGAGGCGGTCCGCGATGGCGCGCGCGGCGGCCGGATTTTCGGCGAGCAGGAAGGCGCGCACCGTCGGGTCGGCCACATAGGCGTCGTGCACGAGATCGAGCAGCGTGCCCGGCACGGCGTCGGTGGTCTCCATGAAGGCAATCAGGCGATCGACCGTCTCGGCCAGCTCGGCCGCGCCGCGCGGGCCGTGGCGCATCTGCCCGGCGATGAAGCGCGGATTGATGGCGCGCGCGCGCACGATGCGGGCGAGCGCCTGGCGAAGCGGTCGCGCCCTCGGACGGCGCGGATCGGTCGCGTCGAGCATCACGAGGTCGGGCATGCGTCCGAGCGCGGCCGCGGCGGCCGCGAAGCCGCCCACATGAGCGACGTCGGCCGCGCCTTCGAGCAGGTCGCGGCCGGGATCGTCGGAGGCGTGCAGCAGGAGATCGGCGGCGGCGACGCGCGCCGCGAAACCGCCCGGCAGGGCGCGCTGATCGCCCTCGTGGCCCTCATAGGCGTGCGAGGCGGCCGCCAGATAGGCGGCGCCCAGCGCGGCCCGGTCCGCATCGCGGCTGATGAGGTCCTCGATGCCGGCCCCGTAGGCGCCGGGCGCCGTGCCGAAGACGCGCGCGAGGTCGCCGGCGCCGCGGCGCGCCGCCGCGAGCGGGTTCTCGTCGTCGGTCTCATCACGCGCCGCCACCGCGCGGGTGGCCGCGTCGATGAGAGCGATCTGCGCCGGGAAGAGATCGCGAAACAGCCCGGAAATGCGCCACGTCACGTCGACGCGCGCGCGGCCCATCGCGGCCGCCGGCAGCACCTCGATGCCGGTGACGCGGCCGGTGCCCGCGTCCCACAGCGGCCGGCATCCCATCAGGCACAGCCCCTGGGCGATTTCCTCGCCGCCGGTGCGCAAGGTGGCGCTGCCCCACAGGTCGATGACGAGCGCGCGCGGCATCTCGCCGTGCTGCTGCAGATAGAGACGGATCACCTCGTCGGCGGCGAGCCGGCCGAGATCCATCGCGGTCTGGGTGGGCAGCGCGCGGGGATCGGAGGTGAAGAGATTGCGCCCCGTCGGCAGCACGTCACGCCGTTCCCGCTGCGGCGAGCCGGCCGGCCCCGGCGGCACGTGGCGTCCGTCGAGGGCGGCGAGCAGGGCGTCGCGTTCGGAAAGGGCGGAGGCGGCGTAGTTCAAGCCGCCTTCTTCACCTCTCCCCGCTTGCGGGGAGAGGTCGACGCCCGAGCGTGAGCGAAGG
>DATBBS010000670.1:0-2729 GCA_036270895.1 Xanthobacteraceae bacterium | reverse complement strand
CGTTTCCGACCGGACTGCCGATCTCTACGCCGACCGCCAGGTCGACATCGCCGCCGTCGGCGCCGAGCTCGGCGTCGCCTATGCGGTCGTCGGCCGCGTTCAGCGGACCGACGGCGGGCTGCGCGCCCATGTGCAATTGATCGACACCGCGACGCGGATGACCTTGTGGTCCGATCATATGCAGCGCGAGCCGGGCGATACGGCGCAGCTCGCCGATGAGCTCGCGCGCGGCTTCACCCACGCGCTGGTGATCAACATGGTTTATGCGCGCGCGCAGCGCCTGCAGCGCGTACCGGGCCAGCCGCCCACGATCGCGGATTCGTTGCTGCTGGCCCGCCTCAGCGAGATCCGCGGCTATCGGCGCGAGAACGTGGCGCAAGCGCTGGCGCTCCATGAGGACGTCCTGCGGCGTGCGCCGCGCAACGCCACCGCCAAGCTCGGCGTGGCGCGGATGAATATCGTCGGGGCAATGAACTTCATCGATCTCGACCCGCCGCCCGATCTCAAGCGCGCCGAGGCGCTGCTGGCCGAGGTGCTGGAGCAGTTCCCCAATTGGGCCGGCGCGCACTACACGCTGGGCCTGCTGCAGAAATACCGGCGCCAATTCGCGGCAAGCCTGCAGTCGTTTCAACGCAGCCTCGAGCTCAATCCGAGCTACCTGCAGGCCCGCGGTCAGGTCGGCGCCCTGCTCACCCGCATGGGACAGCCCGAGAAGGGGCTCGACATGATCCGCGAGACGATCCGCCTCGCGACCCCGAACGATGCGTCGTTGGGATTCTTCTATCTGTTCGCCGCCGAGGCCGAGCTCGAGCTCGACCGCGCGCCGGCGGCGCTCGATTGGCTCCAGCGCGCCAACGCCTTCATGCCGGGCTCGCCGCTCGTCCAGGCGTGGCTCGCCTCCGTCTACACGACCATGGGCGACCGGCAGAACGCCACGAAATATATCGCTGCCTTGAAGCAGTTGGCCCCCGCCGGCGCGGAACGCTACGCCGGCCGCAAATTCGGCCCCATCCCCCCCAACGCCTGGCCGCGCACGCGCATCCTCGAAGGGCTGCACCTGGCCCTTGCGGCGCATTGATCCGGATTCCACCGCCGCGACCCAGCCTCGCCCCAGGGGCGTTATCGTCATAGCCCGAGGCTATGAGCGGTTCGGCGTGAAATTTTTGCGCCCCTCCGGCTTCATTCGATTGCGCATTTGATCGCTTCCGACAATATAACGACCATGCATGAAGGCTCATCCGCGCTGGCGCTGGTGCTCGGCGGCGATCCGGCGCTCTACGCGATCGTGGCGCTCTCGATCGTCGTCAGCGTTTCGGCAACGCTGCTCGCCGCCCTGGTCGGTTTGCCGCTCGGCGCACTGCTCGCGCTGGTGCGGTTTCCCGGACGGACATTCATTGTCGTAGTCGTCAATGCGTTCATGGGGCTCCCGCCGGTGGTGGTCGGGCTCGCGGTCTATCTGCTGCTCTCGCGCGCCGGACCACTCGGAGCGCTGGGGCTTCTGTTCACCCCGAAGGCCATGGTGATCGCCCAGGCGCTGCTGGTCATGCCCATCCTGGCGGCGCTGACCCGGCAGACGATCGAGGACCTGTGGGCAGAGTATCGCGACGAGCTCACCGCCATGCGGATCGGGCCGCTCGGCCGCGTCATGACGCTGTTGTGGGACGCGCGCTTCAGCCTCACCACCACCATGCTGGCCGGCTTCGGCCGCGCCGCCGCCGAAGTCGGCACCGTGATGATCGTCGGCGGCAATATCGACGGCTTCACCCGCACCATGACGACCGCGATCGCGCTCGAGACGTCGAAGGGCGACCTGCCGCTCGCCCTGGGGCTCGGCCTGATCCTGATTACCCTGATCGTGCTGGTCAACGCCGCCGCCTGGAGCGTGCGCCGGGCCGGCGAGATTCGTGCAGGCTGACATGCGACCGCCGATCAGCGACCTGCCGCTCGTGCTCGATGGCGTGTCGGCGCTTGCGCGCGGCGTGACCCTGGTCAACGACATCTCGCTGCAGGTCGATGCCGGCGCCCCAACCGTGCTGGTCGGCCCGAACGGCGCCGGCAAGAGCACGCTGATCCGGCTCGCCATGGGGCTGGTGGCGCCGACGTCCGGCCGCATCACCTGGGGCGGCCGCGCCGAGACCGATGGCCGGCGCCGCGCCATGGTGTTCCAGCGTCCCGTGATGCTGCGCCGCTCGGTCGGTGGAAATATCGGCTATGCGCTGCATGCGGCTGGGCTGGCGCGCGCCGCGCGGCGCGAGCGCAGCGCCGCGCTCCTGGCGCAGGCGGGCCTCGCACATCTCGCCGGCCGGCCGGCGCGACGGCTCTCGGGCGGCGAGCAGCAGCGGCTGGCGCTGGCGCGCGCGCTCGCCCGCGATCCCGAGGTCTTGTTCCTCGACGAGCCGACCGCGAGCCTGGATCCGGCCGCCACCAAGGCGGTCGAGGACATCTTGCGCGCCATCACGCAATCCGGCGTCAAGATCGTGATGGCGACGCACGACCTCGGACAGGCGCGCCGGATCGCCGGCGAGATCGTGTTCATGTTGCGCGGGAAGGTGCGCGAGCAAACCGATGCCGAGCGTTTCTTCACCGCTCCCGCAACCCCGGAGGCCGCCGCCTTCATCCGCGGCGATCTCGTCATCTGATGTCACGGAGGCAGCCCATGCAGACCCGCCGATGGTTTCTCGCCGCCGCGCTCGCGGCGGCCTTGTGGGCTCCGGCGTCGGCGGAGGAAA
>DATBBS010000669.1:0-1800 GCA_036270895.1 Xanthobacteraceae bacterium | reverse complement strand
CGCGAGCGCCGCGACCTGCTGCACCGTGCCGGCGACATCGGCCGTGTCGGTATTGGTCATCGACTGGACCACGACCGGCGCGCCGCCGCCGACCTTCACATGGCCGACCTTCACGGCGACGGTCTTGCGCCTCGGCAACGGATCTGCGGCATCAATCATGGTGGTCTCCTTGGCACCGCAAGGCAGTGCCAGACAAGCGGCATAGCGTCAATTTGGTTACTCGCAGCCTGTCGGGACAGGGCCGGACCGGCATGGCGGTCATCCTTTCCGGCAATGCGAGCAGGTGCCGGTGATCTCGATCACCGACATATTGGGCGTAAAACCGGCGCTGCGGGCGGCGTCCGCCAGCGTCTGGCCGACCGCGGCGGCGGGCGCCTCGCCCACCGCGTCGCAGCGCTCGCAGATCAGGAACGCCACCAGGCCGTCCGATTGATGGTTGCGCACGCAGGCCACGAAGGCATTGCGGCTCTCGATCCGGTGGACCAGGCCGTTCTGGCGCAGGAAATCCAGCGCGCGGTAGACCGTGATGGGGGCCGGGCGCGGCCCCTTGCGGGCCACGCGGTCCATGATCTCGTAGGCGCCCAGCGGATTGTGGCTCCCCGCCAGGATCTCCAGAACGTGCCGCCGCATGGGGGTGAGGCGCTCCCCGCGCTCGGCACACAACGCCACCGCATGCGACAACGCGTCAGCGCTGCAGCGGGCGTGGTCATGGTCGGGGGCCGGAAATACGGTTGTCATCGGGTGGGTTCTACTCTTCGGGGGCGAGCTTATCAAAGCACGGCCGGGATGCCAGACGGTAACTGAATAGGGCTCGTAAGCGTCCCCCAACGAACTTATATTGCAGTGCAGCATAGTCGGCGGCGGGGGTCGCCGCGAAAAGCCGTCCCGGAGCCACAGGACCTTCGCCATGATCAAGGGTAAATCCGCCGTCGTCACCGGCTCGACCTCCGGGATCGGGCTCAGCATCGCCAAGGCGCTCGCCGAAGCGGGCGCCAACATCACCATCAACGGCTTCGGCGACAAGGCCGCCATCGAGACGGAACGCGCCGGCATCGAGAAAGCGTTCGGCGTCAAGGCGAGCTACGCGCCGGCCGACATGACCAAGCCGGCCGAGATCGCCGACATGATCAGGACGGCCGAGAAGACCTACGGCTCGGTCGACATCCTGGTGAACAACGCCGGCATCCAGCACGTCGCCCCGATCGAGGAATTCCCGATCGAGAAATGGGACCAGATCATCGCCATCAACCTGTCGGCCGCCTTCCACACCATCCGAGCCGCCGTTCCCGGCATGAAGGCGCGCAAATGGGGCCGCATCATCAACACCGCCTCGGCCCATTCGCTGGTCGCCTCCCCGTTCAAGGCTGCCTATGTGACGGCGAAGCACGGCCTTGCCGGCCTCACCAAGACGGTCGCGCTCGAGGTCGCGACGCTCGGCATCACGGCGAATTGCATCAGCCCCGGCTACGTATGGACGCCGCTCGTCGAGAAGCAGATCCCCGACACCATGAAGGCGCGCGGCATGACCGAAGAGCAGGTCAAGCAGGACGTGCTGCTCGCCGCGCAGCCGAGCAAGCAATTCGTCACCGTCGAGCAGGTCGCGGCGCTCGCGCTCTATCTGTGCTCCGACGCCGCCGCCCAGATCACCGGCGCCAATCTCTCGATCGACGGCGGCTGGACCGCGGCGTGAACGACGCCGTTCGAAACCTCGGCGACGTCGTCAAACCGGTGAACCTCGCCTTGCAGGGCGGAGGCTCGCACGGCGCCTACGCCTGGGGCGTGCTCGACGCCTTCGCCGAG
>DATBBS010000668.1:0-7575 GCA_036270895.1 Xanthobacteraceae bacterium | reverse complement strand
CCTCGGCGTGCGCCGCAAGGTGCTGGGCGACGACTATGTCGACGCCGCGCTCAAGAATGTCGACGACTTCAATCAGCCGCTGCAGGACGTCCTCAACGAATATTGCTGGGGCGCCATCTGGGGCCGCGAGGGCCTGCCGCTCAAAACCCGCAGCATGCTCAACCTCGCCATGATCAGCATTCTCAACCGCCCGCACGAATTGCGCGCGCATCTGCGCGGCGCCTTGCGCAACGGCGTCACCAAGGCCGAGATCACTGAAATCTTCCTGCAGGTGGGCTGCTACGCGGGCGCGCCGGCGGCGGTCGACTCCTTCCGCATCGCGCGCGAGTTCTTCAAGGAAATCGACGGCAAGAAGATTTAGGCCTCAACCGGGAGACCACCATGGACATCGGCTTCATCGGCCTGGGCAACATGGGCTTTCACATGGCGCGCCGGCTGCTCGCCGCCGGGCACGGCGTGATCGCGCTCGATACCCGCAAGGACGTGCTCGACCGCATGGTGGCGCTTGGGGCGAGCGCCGCGGCTTCGCCCAAGGAGGTCGCCGATCGCGCCGAGACCGTGATGGCGAGCCTGCCGACGCCCGACATCGTGCTGCAGGTCGCGACCGGGCCGGGCGGCATCATCGAGGGCCAGCGCGTGCGCCGCTTCGTCGATCTCTCCACCACCGGCTCCTCCATGGCGCGGCGCATCTTTGACCTGTTGAAGGCGCGCGCCATCGTGCAGGTCGACGCGCCGGTGAGCGGCGGCGTCAGCGGCGCCGAGAAGGGCACGCTTGCCGTGATGGCGTCGGGCCCGCGCGCCGAGGTCGAGGCGGTGGAGCCCGCGCTCGCGGTCATCGGCAAGGTGTTTCACATCGGCGAGCAGCCGGGCGCCGGGCAGACCATGAAGCTCGCCAACAATTTCCTGTCCGCGACCGCGATGGCGGCGACCGCCGAGGCGATGGTGATGGGCGTGAAGGCCGGGCTCGATCCGCGCGTCATGCTCGACGTGATCAATTCCGGCTCGGGCCGCAACACCGCGACCGAAAGCAAGTTTCCCAGGAACGTGCTGCCCGGCACTTTCGACCTCGGCTTCACCAACGGCTTGATGGCCAAGGACGTCGGCCTGGCGCTCTCCGAGGCCAAGGCGCTCGGCGTGCCGATGGAGGTGGCGGAGGCGGTGATGCGCCAGCTGCGCCGCGCCTGCGACGAGATCGGTCCCAACCAGGATCTCACCACCATCGTGCAGCCGCTCGAGCGGCGCGTCGGCGTCGAGGTGCGGGCGAAGAAGAAATAAGGAGTCGTCATGGCCGGGCTTGTCCCGGCCATCCACGTCTTCGTTCTTGCTGATGCTCGAAGACGTGGATGCCCGCGACAAGCGCGGGCATGACGGTCGAGCCGGAAATTTCAATGACCGACACCCACGAGGTCTACGCGATCCGCTACGGCCACCACCCGCGCCGCTCGCCGGCGAATTTCATCGACGGCGATCCGCACGACATCCTGCAGCCGCTCGATTTCTTCGTCTGGGCCATCAAGGGGCCGTCCGGCGTCATCGTGGTCGATACCGGCTTCGACGACGCCATGGCGGCGCGCCGCCAGCGCCAGATGGTCAAGCCGGTGGGCGAGGGGCTCATGGCGCTCGGCATCGCGCCCGAGGCGGTCGAGACCGTCATCGTGACCCACCTGCATTACGACCACTGCGGCAACTACGACCTGTTTCCGCGCGCGCGCTATCACCTGCAGGATTGCGAGATGGCCTATGCGACCGGGCGCTGCATGTGCCACCAGGCGCTGCGCCTGCCGTTCGAGGCAGACGACGTAGTGGCGATGGTGAGGAAGGTCTTTGCCGGCCGCGTCGCCTTCCACGACGGCGCGCACGAGATCGTGCCGGGCGTGAGCGTGCACCACATCGGCGGGCACTCGAAGGGCTTGCAGAGCGTGCGGGTCAAGACCCGGCGCGGCCATATAATGCTCGCCTCCGACGCGACGCATCTCTATGCGCATGTCGACGGCGGCCGGGTCTTCCCGATCACCTACAGCGTGGCCGATGTGCTGGAGGGCTATGAGACGCTGAAGCGCCTCGCCACCAGCCCGCGCCACATCGTGCCCGGACACGATCCGCTGGTGCTGGCGCGCTATCCGGCGGCGGGCCCCGGGCTCGAAGGATGGATCGCCCGGCTCGACGCGGAGCCGGCCGACCCATGAGGGTGCGGACCGGGCGCGGAGGGTCGCGGAACAAAGGTTGCCATCGGCACTTGTCGGGTGTGAAAGTCGGTCGTCAGTTCGGGTCTTGGTTCTTGTCTTGGGTCGGTTGCCGGTAATGGTGCAAGCACTCCTGGCGGATATCGGGGGAAGCAACACGCGCTTTGCGGTGAGCGTGCCCGGCGGGCGTCCGGAGCGCGTCATGGCGGTCGACAACGACAGCGTCTCCGGGCCCGAAGCCGCGATCAGGCGCTATCTCGGCGAGACCGGCCTGAAGCCCGAGATCGCCGTGCTGGCGGTGGCCGGCCCGGTCGACGGCGACGACATCAGGCTCACCAACCGTGACTGGCATTTCAATCTCGCCCAGGTCGGCGAGCGCTTCGGTTTCGCCAGCGCATATGCGATCAACGATTTCCAGGCGGTCGCCCATGCGCTCGCGGTGCTGCGGCCCGATGAGCTGCGCGCGCTCGGGCCCGTGGCGGCGGTCTGCCGCGGCCCCCGCGCGGTATTCGGTCCGGGGACCGGTCTCGGCGTCGCCGCGCTGCTGCCCAACGGCAAGGACTGGATCGCCATGGCGAGCGAAGGCGGACACGTGTCGTTCGGGCCCGCCGCGCCCGACGAGCGCAAGGTGTTCCAGCGCCTCGCCCAGCGGTCGCAATCCATCTCGGCCGAGACGGTGATCTCGGGGCCCGGCCTGGAGCGACTCTATCGGGCGGTGAACCCGCAAAGCACGCCGCTCGTGGCGAAGACCATCGTGGCGGAGGCCGAGGCCGGCGTCGCCGAGGCGGGCGCGGCGGTCAAACTGTTCGTGCGCCTGCTCGGCCGCTTCGCCGGCGATATCGCGTTGATGTTGAAGGCGACCGGCGGCGTCTATGTGGCGGGCGGCATCGCGCTCAAGCTCGGCGCGCTGCTCGACGAGGCGGCATTCCGCGCCGCCTTCGAGGAGCACCCGCCCTATCGCGACCTGCTCGCGGAGATTCCCACCTGGCTGATCATCGGCGCCGAGCCCGGCCTCATCGGCTGCGCCGCCGTTGCGACGCGGCTCGCCGGTGATGCGGCGACAATGAGCGGCGACAATGAGTCTTGACAGCCGTTTTTTTGACGGATGCCGCCAAATGGTGTAGGAGAAAATCCACAGTCGGAATTGCGCCCGCCGGGAAACCGCGCGGGCGTTTTTGTGGACAGGCTGGCGAACCGGTCCCCTGGCGAAAGGAAACGCAATGGCAAAGAACACGATTTGTGTCTGGTACGACAAGGATGCCGAGGCCGCTGCCCGCTTTTATGCCGAGATCTTTCCCGACAGCACGGTGGGTGCGATCCTGCGTGCACCCGGTGACTACCCATCCGGCAAGAAGGGAGATGTGCTGACGGTCGAATTCAAAGTTGCGGGCGTCTCTTGTATCGGCCTCAACGGCGGTCCCATGTTCACACATAGCGAAGCCTTCTCGTTCCAGATCGCCACTGACGATCAATCCGAGACCGATCGCTATTGGAACGCCATCGTCCGCAATGGCGGCCAGGAGAGCGCATGCGGCTGGTGCAAAGACAAGTGGGGCGTGTCGTGGCAAATCACGCCGCGTGTGCTGACCGAGGCGCTGGCGGCCGGCGGCGATGAAGCAAAGCGCGCCTTTGATGCGATGATGGGCATGACGAAGATCGACGTCGCCGTCATCGAGGCGGCGCGCCGCGGCTGAATTTCGCGGCGAGGGTGGTCCCTGTAGATTCCCTGTATTTCACCTGTATTAACAGGAAAAAACAGGGGTCGCGCCTGTAGATCCTCGGCCGTTCGCCCTGTTATCCGTGCCACGGTGGCCTGATCGCGTGCCCGTTTACAGGGCTTGCTCCAACTCATGGTGAGGAGCCGGTAGGATGGGTTGAGCGTTTGCGAAACCCATCAGGTCGCGGCACGGGCGATGGGTTTCGCTGCGCTCAACCCATCCTACTTGCCGCGGATGTGCGCAAACGCCGCCTCGTAGGGCGTCGCGGCTTCGCGGTCGAAGCAGCAGAAGACGACCTGGCGGATGCCGGTCATCCGGGCGTCGTCCGACAGCGCCGACTCGACGATGCCGACCGCGATGCGTGCCGCCATGTCCTTGGGGAAGCGATAGACGCCGGTCGATATGGCGGGAAAAGCGATCGACGACAATCCGTTTTCGGCGGCGAGCCCCAGTGCGACGCGGTAGCAGCCGGCGAGCAGCGCCTCCTCATTGTGTTGCCCGCCCCGCCAGACCGGGCCGACCGCATGGATCACATGGCGCGTTGGCAGCCGGTAGCCGCGGGTGATCTTGGCGGAGCCGGTCTCGCAGCCGCCGAGCTTGCGGCACTCCGCCAGGAGATCGGGCCCCGCCGCGCGATGGATCGCGCCGTCGACGCCGCCGCCGCCGAGCAGCGACGTGTTCGCCGCGTTGACGATGGCGTCGAGCGCGAGCGTCGTGATGTCGGCGACCACGACCTCGAGGCGGGCGGCGCCGACCTCGGCGGTCAGAAGCGGTTGCGGGGACACACGGTTTCTCCGTCATTGCGAGGAGCGCAGGCGACGAAGCAATCTCTGCCGGGTTTCCTGTGGCAGAGATTGCTTCGCTTCGCTCGCAATGACAACGGAAAAAACTCAAGCCCACTCGGAATGGGCCTCGGCGCGCAGGTCGAAGGTGCTGCGCCTCCCGATATCGTCGAAATGGGCATCGAGGAAGCGGCGGGCCGCGCGCTTGCCGTTGAGCCGCAGCATCTCGAAGAAATCGAAATCGGTCGACAGCTTGGTGTCGCCGTTGAGCTGCTTGCCCATCTGGTCGAGCACGATGCGATGCGCGTTGATGCGCCGATATTGCCCGGGGCCGGTGCCGCGCGGCAGCTTGCCCTGGTCGATCATGCGGTCGACGAAGTCGATGGCGCGGTATTCGGCGAACAGCGAGGAATTGAAGGTGATCTCGTTGACGCGGTTCATGATGTCCTTCGACGAGGTCGGGACGGCGCGGCGCTGCAGCGGGTTGATCTGGACGATCAGCACGTCCTCGCTCTCGGTACGCGAGAAGAAGGGGAAGATCGCCGGATTGGAGAGATAGCCGCCGTCCCAATAGGGCTCGCCGTCAATCTCCACCGCGCGGAACAGGAAAGGCAGGCAGGCCGACGCCATGATCACGTCGGCCGTGATCTTCTCGCGCGAAAAGACCCGCAGGCGTCCGGTATGCACGTTGGTGGCGGAGACGAAGAGCTCGACATCGGAGCTGCGCAACGCCTCGAAATCGACGAAGCGCTCGACCAGCTCCTTGAGCGGGTTGATGTTGAGCGGATTGAGGTCGTAGGGCGACATGTAGCGCGACAGCGCGCCGAACCAGGCCTGCACCGGCGAGCCCTCCATCGGCAGGAAGGAGAACAGCCGCTCGACCACCGCGCGCTGCAGCGGCGGAAGATCGCCGCCGAGGCTCGCGGCGCGCCAGAATTCCGCCAGGCGCTTCTTGGCTTCCTCCGGCCCGCCCCGCGCGAGCCCGTCAGCCAGCATCACCGCGTTGACGGCGCCGGCCGAGGCGCCCGAAATGCCATCGACCGTCAGGCGGCCGTCGTCGAGAATCTGGTCGATCACGCCCCAGGTGAAGGCGCCATGCGCGCCGCCGCCCTGCAGCGCGAGATTGATCTTCTTTTTTGCGGGCGCGCGCCGGGGCGCGGCCGACGGCGCGGCGCGCAGCATCCGGCGCGGATCGAGCAAATGCGTTAGTTTCACTGTGCGGTCCAGCCGCCGTCGATCGAGAGATTGGCGCCGGTGATCTGGGCGGCGGCGTCGGAGCACAGATAGAGCGCGAGCGCCGCGACCTGCTCGACGGTGACGAATTGCTTGGTCGGCTGCGCGGCGAGCAGCACGTCCTGCTTGACCTGCTCTTCGGTCAGGCCGCGCGCCTTCATGGTGTCGGGGATCTGCTTCTCGACGAGCGGCGTCCACACGTAACCGGGGCTGATGCAGTTCGCCGTGATGCCGAGCGTCGCGACCTCGAGCGCGACCGTCTTGGTGAGGCCGGCAAGGCCGTGCTTCGCCGTCACATAGGCGGCCTTGAACGGGGAGGCGACCAGCGAATGGGCCGATGCGGTGTTGACGATACGTCCCCATTTGCGCGCCTTCATGCCGGGAATGGCGGCGCGGATCGTGTGGAAGGCGGCCGACAGGTTGATGGCGATGATCTGGTTCCACTTCTCGATCGGGAATTCCTCGATCGGCGCGACGTGCTGGATGCCGGCGTTGTTCACCAGGATGTCGACCGAGCCGTAGGTCTTCTCCGCCGTCCTGATCATGTCGGCGATCTCCGCCGGCTTGGTCATGTCGGCCGGCGCGTAGCTGGCCTTGACGCCGAACGCTTTCTCGATGCCGGCGCGCTCCGCCTCGATGGCGGCCTTGTCGCCGAAGCCGTTGATCGTGACGTTGGCGCCCGCCTCGGCGAGCGCCTTGGCGATCGCCAGCCCGATCCCGGAAGTCGAGCCGGTGACGACGGCGGATTTTCCCTTGATCATGGTCGGCGGCCTGGGGGTGTGGGGGGCTGGGGACAAAGGACTGGGATATGTTGCACCGCAATATAAGTCATTCCCGGAGGGTTACGAGCCCTAACGAGATACCGGCGTGCCTCCCCGGCCGTGCTTTGATAAGCTCGCCCCGAAGAGTAAAACCCACCCGATGACAACCGTATTTCCGGCCCCCGACCATGACCACGCCCGCTGCAGCGCGGATGCGCTGTCGCATGCGGTGGCGTTGTGCGCCGAGCGCGGGGAGCGCCTGACGCCCATGCGGCGCCACGTGCTGGAGATCCTGGCGGGCAGCCACACTCCGCTCGGGGCCTACGAGATCATGGATCATGTGGCCCGCAAGGGGCCGCGCCCGGCTCCCATCACGGTCTACCGGGCGCTGGACTTCCTGCGCCAGAACGGCCTGGTCCACCGGATCGAGAGCCGCAATGCCTTCGTGGCCTGCGTGCGCAACCATCAATCGGGCGGCCTGGTCGCCTTCCTGATCTGCGAGCGCTGCGACGCGGTGGGCGAGGCGCCGGCCGCCGCGGTCGGCCAGACGCTGGCGGACGCCGCCCGCAGCGCGGGTTTTACGCCCAATATGTCGGTGATCGAGATCACCGGCACCTGCTCGCATTGCCGGAAAGGGTGACCGCCATGCCGGCGCGGGACTGTCCGAACAGGCTGCGAGTAACCAAATTGACGCTACGCCGCTTGTCTGGCACTGCCTTGCGGTGCCAAGGAGACCACCATGATTGATGCCGCAGACCCGTTGCCGAGGCGCAAGACCGTCGCCGTGAAGGTCGGCCATGTGAAGGTCGGCGGCGGCGCGCCGGTCGTGGTCCAGTCGATGACCAATACCGACACGGCCGATGTCGCCGGCACGGTGCAGCAGGTCGCGGCGCTCGCG
>DATBBS010000667.1:0-7336 GCA_036270895.1 Xanthobacteraceae bacterium | reverse complement strand
CAAGCAGCGCGCCAGCATCTTCTACGGCACGCCGCTGATGGCGCATCTGACCCAGCTCGGCGTGCGCACGGTCATCGTCTGCGGCGAGAGCACCTCGGGTTGCGTGCGCGCCTCCGCGGTCGACGCCTATTCGAACGGCTTCCATGTCGTGCTGGTGGAGGAATGCTGCTTCGACCGCAGCCCGATCTCGCACAAGGTCAACCTGTTCGACCTCCACCACAAATATGCCGACGTCATCAAGGTCGACGAGGTCGTGGCGCATCTCGACGGCATGGCGGTGCGGAAGGCGAGCTGACATGAAACCGCGCGATTACGGCCCGTTCGACTATTCGCCCATCATCAACCGTCCGCGCCTGACCTGGCCGAACGGCGAGCGCGTGGCGCTCTGGGTCATTCCCAACATCGAGTATTTCTCGCTGCAGGAGCGCCCCGGCGGCTACGGGCCGGCCGGAAAAATCCCCGACGTCGTGATGTGGTCGGATCGCGATTACGGCAACCGGGTCGGCGTGTGGCGCCTCATGGAGGTGCTCGACCGTTACGGCATCCGCGGCACCGTCGCGCTCAACGCCAATCTCTGCGCCGCCCATCCGATCATCATCGAGGAGGGCAACAAGCGCAAATGGGAATGGATGGGCCACAACGAGAGCAACACGCGCCGCCTCAACGAAGCGCCGCCCGGCGAGGAACAGCAGATCATCAAGCGCACCTTCGAGACCATCGGGCGCGCCACCGGCGCCCCGGTCAAGGGCTGGCTGAGCTCGGGCCTGCAGGAGACCTGGGATACGGTCGACCTCCTGGCGGCGCAAGGCGGGCTCTATGTGTGCGACTGGTGCAACGACGACCAGCCCTATGTGATGAATCTCGACGGCGGGCGGCGGCTGGTGTCGGTGCCTTACTCGCAGCAGACCAACGACAAGCCGGCCTATGAGCGCCTGCTCTGCACGCCGGAGGAGTTCCGGGACATGATCTGCCGGACCTTCGACGTGCTCTACCGCGAGGGCGCCACGTCGGGCCGCGTCATGGCGATCGCGCTGCACCCTTATATCACCGGCGTCCCGCACCGCATCGGCGCGCTCGACGCCGCGCTCGACTATATCTGCCGCCACGCCGGCGTGTGGCGGGCGACCGGCAGCGAGATCGCCGAGCATTATCTGGCGCAATTGAAGAGCTGAGAGGAGCCGCCGATGAGGTTTCCGGGACGGCGCGCCGCGGCACTCGCGACCCTCGGCGTCGCGCTGCTGGCGGCATCGGCGGCGCGCGCGACCGAGACCATCGCGGTGGGGTCGGTCGGTTCGGCCTCAGCCAATCTGTGGCCCGTCATGGTCGGCAGCAACAAGGGCTTCTTCGCGGCCCAGGACATCAAGATCGATCTGGTCTTCGTGCAGGCCAATGCGGGGGTGATCCAGCAGCTGGCGGTCGGCGCGGTCAATGTCAGCGTCGGCAGCGGGCTGGTGGACCCTATCCGTGCGGTGGACAAAGGCGCCCCGATTGCCATCGTGCGCATCGAGATGCAGCGGCCGCCCTACACGCTGCTCGCCAAGCCGGCGATCAAGAGCATCAAGGAGCTGAAGGGCAAGACCGTGTCGGTCGGCGGCGCGAAGGACATCACCCGCATCTTTTTCGAGCGCATGCTGGGGCCGAGCGGCGTCGATCCCAGGGACGTCGATCTGATCTTCGCGGGCGCGACCTCGGCGCGGCTGGCGGCGCTGCAATCGGGCGCGGCCGATGCGGCGATCCTCACGGCGCCTTATAACTTTCATGCCGAGGCGGCGGGCTTCAGCAATCTCGGCCTGGCATCCGAGGTCGTCGACCTGCCTTTCTCGGGCGTGTCGACCAACCGCAACTGGGCGCTCCGCAACAAGGCGACGATCGAAAAATTCCTCACCGCCTATACCCAGTCGATCGCCTGGCTGTCCGATCCGGCCAACCGCAAGGAAGCGATCGACCTGATGGTGTCGGTGAGCAATCTCAAATCCGAGGACGTCGAGAAAAGCTACGAATTCCTGATCAAGGCGCGCTTTCTCGAACCGACCGGGGCGATCTCGAAATCGAAGCTCGGCAAGGTGGTGGACGCGTTGAAGGAGCTGGGCGACATTCCGGCCGATTTCGCGGTCGATCGCCTGTTCCTGCCTGAAATAACGCGGGTCGCGGATTGAGGAGGATCACCATGCGGCTCATCGAGAGCGTTCGAGGCGCGGCCCTCGGGCTGGCCTTCGCCGGCCTCGCGGCGCTCGCGCCCGCGCGCGCGGCCGACACCGTGGTGGTGGGAACGGTCGGCTCGGCTTCCGCCAACCTGTGGCCGGTCTTCATCGGCCTCAACAAGGGCTTCTTCGCCGAGCAGGATCTCAAGATCGACCTCGTCTACATCCAGTCGAGTGCGCAGATGATCCAGCAGCTCACGGCGGGATCGCTCGACCTCACCATGTCGACCGGTCTGGTCGATCCGATCCGCGCGATCGACAAGGGCTCGCCGATCGCGATCGTGCGGCTGGAGTCGCAGTCGCCGCCTTATGTGCTGGTGGCGAAGCCCGCCATCAAGACTTTCGCCGAGCTCAAGGGCAAGACGATCTCGCTCGGCGGCCCGAAGGACATCACGCGGATCTATGTCGAGCGCATGCTGGCGCCGAGCGGCGTGAAACCGGGCGAATTCGACATGGTGTATGCGGGCGCCACCTCGGCGCGCGCGCAGGCGCTCCTGTCGGGCGCGGTCGACGCCGCGATCCTGCTGCCGCCGTTCAATTTCCAGGCGGCCGCCAACGGCTTCAACGAGCTCGGCCTGACCGTCGATTTCACGCCCGAACTGCCCTTCTCCGGCACGGTGGTGAGCCTGGCCTGGGCGAAGCAGCACCCGGCGGTTCTGCAACGGGTGCTGGCGGCGCATGCCAAGTCGATCGCCTGGTTCGACGACGACAAGAATCGCGACGAGGCCGTCAAGATGATGGTGGCGGCGAGCGGGCTCAAGCCCGACGAGGTCGAAAAGGCCTATGCGTTCTTCCGCAAAGGCAAGTTCTTCGAGCCGACCGGCAAGATATCGCGCAAGAAGCTGGGCGCGCTGGTGGAAGCGCTGGCGAGCCTGGGCGATATTCCGCACCTCGATATCGATCGCCTGATCCTGCCGGGCGTGACCCAGATGTCGGATTGACCGATGCGCTGGCGCCAACGGACCAGCCCGCCATGACGGCGACCGGCATCGAAGCCAACGACAACGCGGCCGGCGCGCCGCGCCCGGTGCGCCATCGCGCCGCGCCGCCGCGCCGCATTCATGTGGCCGGCCTGGTATCGGTCGTCACCGGGCTGCTGCTGTGGGAGCTGTTGAGCCGGTTCGTCATCGCCAACCCGCTGTTCCTGGCGGCGCCCACGCAGATCGTCGCGGCGATTCTGTCGCTCGCGCGAAGCGGCGAGCTCGGCCATCACGTCGCGATCAGCGGCCTCGAATTCGCGATCGGCTATGTGCTGGCCAGCATCATCGGCATCGCGCTCGGGCTCGCGGTGGCGAGCAGCGCCACCGTCAAGCGCGCCTGCCAGCCGTGGATTTCCGGTCTCTATGCGACGCCCACGATCGCGCTCGCGCCGCTGTTCATCCTGTGGTTCGGCATCGGCATCTGGTCGAAGGTGCTGGTGGTGATCTTCCTCGTGCTGTTTCCGGTCACCATCAACACGGAGGCGGGCTTGCGCACCACCAGCCCGCGCCTGATCGAGATGCTGCGCAGCTTCGGGGCGACGCCGCGCCAGATCTTCCTCAAGGTCTCGCTGCCGTCGGCGACGCCCTTCATCCTGGCCGGCCTCAAGCTCGGCATCGGGCGCGGATTGATCGCCGTGGTGGTGGCCGAGCTGTTCGGCTCGCGCGCCGGGCTCGGCCGCCTGATCAGCCAGTCGGCCGACGCCTTCAACATGCCGGAGCTGTTCGCCGGCGTGATCGTGCTGGCGGTCGCCGGGATCGTCATGACGGCGGGGTTCAGCTGGATCGAGCGCACGCTCGTGCCATGGACCCGGGATTGACGAGGGACCGCGCATGACCGCGAAGCTCACCGTCGCGCGGCTCGACAAGCGGTTCGACGCACTCGAGGCGTTGCGCGCGATCGACATATCGGTGGCGCCCGGCGAGTTCATCTCGGTGGTCGGACCGAGCGGCTGCGGCAAGACCACCTTCCTGCGCATCGTTGCCGGGCTCGAAGCCGCGACGGCCGGGCAGGTGCTGATCGACGGCCGCGCGGTGACCGGGCCCGGCTCCAACCGCGGCTTCGTGTTCCAGAACGACAACCTGCTGCCGTGGCGCACCGTGCTCGGCAACGCGATGATCGGTCCGGAGGTGGCGGGGCGGGCGGGGGCGGCGGAGAAGCGGCGCACGCTCGACCTCCTGAGGCTGGTCGGGCTCGAAGGCTTCGAGGATTATCATCCGCGCCAGCTCTCCGGCGGCATGCGCCAGCGCGTCAACCTCGCGCGCGCGCTCGCGATCGATCCGGACATCCTGCTGATGGACGAGCCGTTCTCGGCGCTCGACGCGCAGACCCGCGAGATCATGCAGACCGAGCTGTTGCGCATCTGGGAGCAGGGACGCAAGACGGTGCTGTTCGTCACCCACCAGATCGACGAGGCGGTCTTTCTGTCGGACCGCGTGCTGGTATTCGCGCGCCGGCCCGGCCGGCTGCAGGAGAGCGTCGACGTCACGCTGCCGCGCCCGCGCGCGCTCGCGATCAAGCGCACGCCGGAATTCGTGCGCTATGTCGACCATATCTGGCGGCTGATCGAGGACGACGTGCGGGCAAGCGTGATCGAGGAGCGGGCGTGAAGCCCTCCGTCATTGCGAGCCCTCGGGGCTTGCCTTCGGCAAGCCCAAGGACAGGCTTCGCGAAGCAATCTCGGCCATCAGGATCCGTGACGGGGTTTGCTTCGCTTCGCTCGCAATGACGCAAGGATTACCAGGGCTTCACGCCGCCGAATCTTTCTTCGCGATCAGCCTCTTCAGCGTCCGCAGCGTCGAGACATCGGCGGTCCCGTCGACGCGGGCCGGACGGAAATGGCGCTGGAACGCGGTCACGACAATCTCTGTCGCTGTGTCATAGCTGCCGGTGACGGTGACGCCGTAGCCGTAATCGGCGAGCCCACGCTGCAGATTGGCGACGTCCTCGCCGCGGTCGCCGGGGCGCAGCGCGGCGCCGTCCACGATCGGCTCGGGCTCGACCCACGATCCGACGCCGGCCTCGGCGAGGCGGCGCCAGGGAAAACCCTCGCCCGGATCGCGCTTGCGGTCGGGCGCGACGTCGGAATGGGCGAGCACGCGGCGCGGCGCGATGGACGTGCGCGAGATGATGTCGCGGCACAGCCCGATGACGGCCGCGATCTGCGGGTCGGGGAATTCCGGGCACCCGAAATCGTGTCCCTGGTTGCCGATCTCGATGCCGATCGAGCGCGAGTTGATGTCGCTCGTGCCCTCCCACGACGAGGCGCCGGCGTGATAGGCGCGCCGCGCTTCGGGCACGAGCTGAAGGATGCGGCCGTCCTCGAACACGAGATAATGCGAGGATACGCGCGGGCCGGGGTCGCACAGGCGCTCGAGCGCGGCCTGCGTGCTTTTCATGCCGGTGTAGTGCAAGAGCAGGATGTCCGGGCGCGTCACGCCGATGCGCGCCTCGTGGTTGGGCGACACCATCACATGATCGACGAAGGGCGAATCCGGCGGGAAGCTCGACATTGTCCCAGTCTAGAGCATTGTTGGTTGAGATTGAATCCGTCATGGCCGGGCTTGTCCCGGCCATCCACGTCTTCCTTCGTGGTCCGCCGTTAAGACGTGGATGCCCGGGACATAGGCGAGCGAAGCGACGCCGTTCTTCGAACGGCTATGCGCGGGCATGACGGCGGGTAAACCCGCAGGCGTCCCGTCAGGACGCGTCGGGCGGGTCCGGCGCGTCGCGCGGCCGGACGACCGTGACGGTGCAGGGCGCCTCGGCCACCACCTTGGAGGATACGCTGCCGAGATAGCGTCGCAGCGGCGAGCTGCCGCGCGCCCCGATGATGATGTGATCGATGTGATTGTGGCGCGCATAGTCGACCAGCGCCGACGCGGTGTCGGTCGACTCGAACACGTGATAGGTGATGCGCTCGGGCGCGACCGGCAGCGTGCGCGCCCAATGCTTGAGCTCGACCAGCCGTTGCAGATGCGGATTGCGGCCGAACTTGTCGACGGCCGGATCGAGCCCGAGGAGCGAGGTCTTGAGCACGTTGACGCAGGCGAGCCGGGCGGCCGGCTCGGTTGCCAGCACGCGCCGTACAGCGACCGCGAGCGCCTCGCGCAGCCCCTCCGCGTTGGGGGCGAGATCGATCGCCGTCATGATGATCGGGGCGCGCGACAACAGCCCCGCGAGCGCGCGGCGCGGCGCCGGGCCGCGATTGCGCGCCCGCAGCCAGCGCATCGCCACCGCGACGGGGCCGTCGCGCTCGCGCCGCTCGGCGCGCTCGGTGAGCCGCACCTGATCGGGATGCTGAAGATCGAAGGCGAGCTGCGCCGCGGTGGCGTAGCGCGCCGCGGGGTCGACCTCGAGGCAGTGCAGGATGATCTCCTGCAGCCAGGGCGGGACTTGCTTGTTGCGCCGTCGCGGCGGGTAGGGATCGCGCCACAGCCGGCGCTTCCATTCTGACGCGCGCTGCGGCTCGCCGAACGGCCGCTCGCCGGTCGCCAGGAAATAAAGAATGACTCCGAGCGCGAAGATGTCGCTGCGCGGGTCGCCGCGCTCGCGCAGCACCTGCTCGGGCGCGATATAGGGGCCGGTGCCGACCGGATCGTCGAACTCCTCGGCCACCAGGTCGGGGAGCTGGTCGTGGCGCGACAGCCCGAAGTCGATCAGCACCGCTTCCCCATTGGGGCGCAGGATGACGTTGCTCGGCTTGATGTCGAGATGAATGACATGCTGGCGGTGAACCTCGTGCAGCGCGAAGGCGATCCTGGCGCCGATCTCGGCGACCTCGGCGGCGGGCAGCGGGGTCTTGTCGAGCAGCGATTTCACCGGGCGACCGGCGACGAACTCCATCACGATGTAGGGCTGCTCGAAATCCCCGGCCGCCACGAAGCGCGGCACATGCGGCCCGGCGAGCTTCGCCAGGATCATCTGCTCGACCTCGAAGCCCACGATGGTGATCGGGTCCTCACCGTGACGGAGCAGCGGGATTTTCATCACCAACGGCATGTCGGTGCCGGGCCGGCTGACCCGCCAGAAGCTCGCCATGCCGCCGGGGTCGAGCGGCTTCTCCAGCACGAAGCCGTCGATCGTCTGGCCAGCCTCGAGACGACGCGCGTCCATGTCGCCTCAATATCCCTCGAACAATCGCGCGCTCAACGAGA
>DATBBS010000666.1:0-9556 GCA_036270895.1 Xanthobacteraceae bacterium | reverse complement strand
GGCGAGCGCCGGGGAGGTGAGGGGATCGACCGGAACGAAGTCGACGGTGCCGGCGATCCGGGTTCTCAGCCCTTCGGTCGAGAAGCGCTTGATCGCACGGATGCCGGACTCTCCGGCCGTGAGCTTGTTCCAGTTGTCGGTTTTGCCCGCACCGAGCGAGGTGACGACGCCCATGCCGGTCACCACGACCACCGGCCGCCCGGACTTGTCGCGAAAAGATGCCATGGTGACCTCCTGACGCTTTGCGCTTTTCAGCCGACCGCTTCGACCAGGGCGAGGCCTTCGCCGCGCCAATGTCCGACGCCGGTCACGACGGCGTGGGTGAGGGCGCCTTCCATGGGGTGTTCGAAGCTCGCGCCGCCGCAAGGCGGAAACAGCTTACCCCGGTTCACCGCCAGGGCCGCAAGGGCGACATTCATCACCATTTGCGGCTCCAGCCCGTGCCCGATCAAGGTGCCGGTCGCGCGCACCGGCAGCTCGGAATGAAGGCCAAGGAAGCTCTTCTCTTCAGCGGTCGCCGGTTCCGCCCCGGTCGCGCCGGAAATGATCGCGGTGCTGCCCGGGCGCACGGTGCCGGCGACCTTCGACCACAGCCGGCCGAGCTCGTCCTTGGTCGCGCCGGGGTCGCGCTTGGCGTAACCGCTCGCGACGGCCGTCAGCCGGGCGATCGGCTTGGCGTTGCGCGCCTCCGCATGGGCGCGGCTTTCCAGCACCAGGAACGCACCGAGCGATCCGAGCGCGAACCCGCCCGCCTGTTGGCGATCCCAAACCGGTCGAAACTCGCCCTTCAGGCAATAGCCGCCAAACTCATAAAGCATCACCACGTCGGAACGTTCGCCATTGTAGGCGCCGCCCACGAGCGCGATGTCGCTTTGTCCGGCCCGGATTCGTGCGAGCGCGATACGCACCGCGTCGATGCCGGCCAGTTCCTCGCCCATGAAGGTGCGCGACGAGCCGGTCACGCCGTGGACGATCGAGATATTGCCGGCCAGCAGGTTGGAGAGCTGAGCGAGAAACAGGGTCGGCCGCAGATCGTTCATCAGGTGTTCGTTGAGGAACATGTCGGGCCGCGCCGCCTTCGGCAGGGCGCTGAGGATCGCTCCGTCCACCGCCTCATCGCGCTCGCCGCCGCCCGCAGCGACGATCATGTCCATGTGGCCGAGCAGTGCGGCATTTCCCTTGCAGCCGGCGCTGTCGAGCGCGAGGCCGGCCGCATAGGTCCCGATCCGCTGCCACGGCTCCATCTGCCGCTGATCGCCCTTCTTAGGTATCTGCTTGTCGAAATCGATCGCCGCGAGCGGGTGAACGATGTAGGGCGCGAAGGTCTCTTTATCGATGATAGGCTTCGACGCGTTAAATCCCTGCCAGTGCGCGTCCAGCCCTTCGCCCAGACACGACAGAATGCCGATGCCGGTAATCCAGGCTTCGTGCGGCGCTTCAGCCATGAGCGAGCGCCTCCCTGGGAAACCCGATGCGCGCCGCCACCTCTTCCATGTTCTGGCGCAACCGAGGGTCGGGAAACGGCATGACCCGCAGGGTCAGCTCGGCGTCGCAGGTCGCCTTGCCGGCGACCGTGACCGCCGCCTTGGTGACGGCGTAACCGGAACCATCGTGGAGCAACTGCGCGGTGATCGACAAAAGCTGGCCCGGAATGACGAAGGAACGCAGCTTTGCCGCCTTGACGGCCGCGAGGAAGGGCATGCGTTCGAATTTGGTGGCCGCGATCACCAGCCAGCCGGACGTCTGTGCCATCGCCTCGATCAGCAGCACGCCCGGCATCAGTGGATGGCCGGGAAAATGGCCTTCGAAGATCGTGCTTTCATCGGGAACCTGGGCGTCGACGCGGATTATGCGCGCATCGAGGTCGAGGTCGACGATTCGGTCGATGAGCTGGAAATACTCGATCCGCATGACACAAAGCGTGCGCTAGCGCATGTTCCGGCGAAGTGGACACCGGTTCGCCGAACAGAACATGCGCTGCTTCACGCTTAAGCCCCCTTGGCGGCGACCAGGCCGTCGATACGTGCACAAAGATTCTTGAGCACGAAATACTGCTCGGTCGTGGCCTTGCCGTCGTTGACTTCCTGGGTCCATTGCTCGAGCGGAAGCTTGATCCCAAACGCCTTGTCGATCGCAAAGGCGATATCGAGGAAATCGAGGCTGTCGATGCCGAGGTCATCGATGGCGTGACTTTCCGGCTTGATCGTATCGCGGGGAATATCGCAGGTCTCGGCGATGATATTGGCGACGGTGTCGAAGGTTGAGGACATCATCAACTCTCTGAAAAATCTAGATTCTGGCGAGCGCGCCGATAGGCACACAATTCCCCGACCGGGCCCGGGCGGCCCGTTGAACGTGCGTAGCGTGCCGTCCGTATAGCCAAGTGGACCCGGGAGTGCAATGCCGCCTTGTTCCGTGCACATGATATGGTGGTTGGCGTCGCGTCGCAGCACATAGTCGCAAGTGCCTGCGGGGTCGGTGATTTTTATGTCCGGCGCTTGGCGAGGCGGCGCGGTCAGCGCGCCGAAGCGGCAAAGCGTGACGGCTGACAACTGGGAGGAAGCGATGTCGTATCGGATTGCTGCCGGCGTGGCGCTGGCTCTCATTGCGTCAATTCCGGCCATGCGCGCTCAAGGCGTGCGCATGGACCGCGACGTGTCGATGGACATGGCCAATGCGATCATGAATGCCGCCATGGATCGATGCAGCAAGGATGGCTACCAGGTGTCGGTCGCCGTCGTCGACCGCGCCGGCCAGATGATCGCGTTTTTGCGCGCCGATGGCAGCGCGCCGCATACGGCCGAACTCGCCCGCCGCAAGGCCTATACGGCGCGCACCTTCCGCCGCTCGTCGCTCGAATGGGCCAAGCGCAGCGAGGAGCCGGCGTTCGTCGGCCAGCGCAGTCTTACCGATGTCATCGCGCTCGGCGGCGGCCTGCCGATCAACATCGGCGACGACACGATCGGCGGCGTCGGGGTCAGCGGCGCCCCGGGTCAGGAGAAGGACGAAGCCTGCGCGCGGGCCGGGCTCGCCAAGGTGGCCGACCAATTGAAATAGCGGGGCGGGCGGCTCGCCGCGCCGCCGGTCTACTTCAGCATGGTGCTGACCATGTCGATGACCGGTCTGGGCGTCGCGTAGATCTTGCGGACCAGCCCGCTCAATTGCTCGCCGCTCACCGGCTCGACGGCGAGTCCGCTCTTTTGAGCCTCCGCGACGAAATCGGGATCCTTCATTGTGGCATCGAAGGCGTCGCGCAACATTTTCAACCGCTCCGGCGCCAGATCGGGCGGCGCGACAAACGGCCGGCCGATCCCCTGGCCCGCATAGAGGAACTCGATAACCTGCCGTTCCTCAGCGGTGCGCGCGAGGTCGGGGACGAAGGGTACCCCCTTGAGGTCGGGATGGGGGGCCGCGCCGCCCTGGAACAGGACGGTGACCGTCTTGGCCGGTATCCAGTCAGGCCGGCGATTGCGGATGCTATCGAGGCTTTCGCAGAATCCCTCGACTTCGCCGCGTTCCATCGCGAGGAAAACGTCGGCAGACGAACGGAAGCCGCCCACGATCTTGAACCGCATCCCCAAGAGTTCGCCGAGCACCTTCGGATAGGATCGCGTGCCGGTGCCCGGACCGGTATCGGCGACGATCAAGGGCTTGTCGAAGAGGTCCTTGGCAGCTTTGACCGGGGCGGTGCGATAGGCGATGCACACATTCGTTTCGGTCGCCGGGCTGCCGAGCCAGGACAGCCGCTGCGGATCGAACAGGGCGCCGCTCGCCCCGGTGAGCGGACCGAGAACCGAATCACGCGAAATCATCGCGATCACGCTTCCGTCGCGCGCGGCCACGTTGGCCATGTGACCGGCCGCCACGTAGCTGCCGGCGCCAGGCATGTATTGCGGCACCACGGCCGGCCGGCCCGGCAGGTGCTTGCCGTAATGGCGCGACAGCGTGCGGGCCCATAGATCGTAATTTCCGCCTGGACCGAAGCCGATGATGAGCTGGACGGCTTTCGGCGAGACGGGCGTCTGCGCCGACGCCGGAGCGGCGATCAAAAGCGCGGCCAGGGCCAGCCGCGCGGAGGCGAGCCAGGAGATAGGGCGGGATTCAGACATGAGGACAATCCGCTTCACATGACCCGGCCATCGATTGGCGCCGTTGCGATTTCGATTGCGATCATGACTCCGAGCAGGGCGAGGCGGAAGAGCCCGGCCTGCGAGTGGCGACCAAGTTTGAATTGGTGATCAACCGCAAGACCGCCGAGACGCTGGGCCTCGCCATAACGCCCCCGCTCGCCTTCCGTGCCGACAAGTTGATCGAATGAGACGTGCCGCTTGTGGCGCGAGCGCTATGGCTCCTGGTCGAACGCGACGCTCCTGGTCACGGCAATGACCCTTCGCATCGCGCTCGTGGGTTCATTCAGGCTGACAAGACTGAACGACCGTTCGATCGATACCTTGGTCTGAAGTTCAGGCAGGCGGTGGAGCCTGATGAGGCTGGCTCGACAAATGCCCAATGCGCCGCGATCCTGAGCGACGATTTGGACAACCTCCTGCTCGCTCTCCACCGTAGTCTCCAGCCTCGGCGTCATGCGCTCCCCGCCGAAAAGGGTCTCCCGGGTCGCGCGCCTCGAGCCGCCGCCGTTACGCAGCGAAACGACGCGGATCGGCAGATCGGGGCCGCCGAGCTCGCGCCAATTGGCGATCTGCCCGCTCAGTATCTGCTTCACTTTTGCGAGCGGCACCGAACGGACGGGATTGGCGGTGTTCACCGGATAAGCAACGCGAGATTTTGCAACGCGAAACTCACGCAAGAGCTGCAGGGGCAGTTCGGGGCGCGACTTTCGCAATTGCGCAACCATGCTGTCCAGCGGACCGGAAATCATCGCGAGGTCGGTTTCGCCTTTGAGCAGAGCAATCAGCGCGATGCCTGTGGCGTTGACTGTGACGTTCAGCTTGTCCCCCGTCAGCGCCTCGATCCTTTCCTGGAAGGGTACCATCACTTCCTCGGCGAAGCCTGGCGAGCCTTGAACGGACAGGGTCTCCGCTGATGCGGTGCCATCGTTCAATGCGCCGAGGCATCCGATGACGACCACGGCAGCCAACACGGCGCACCCGGATGACTTGCTCAAGGGCTGTCTCCTCGCCGGACCCTGAAGGGCGGCAACTGGTGACGGTCAACGTGCCGGGACCATCTTAACAGGGAAGTGTTGCCGGAAACCTAAGCCGAGGTCGGCGCCATGATCGGCGCGGGTCACCAACGGGTGTCGGTGCACAACGGCAGGCGAGGGTTTACTGGGCTAATCCCGGGCGCAATCGCCGCCGCGGCCGCGCTGGATCGTCACAACCTCATCGGGTATCGGGCGGGATATTGATCAGCGCACAGTTGGTCCGTCCGGTCAAAGCGCAATCCTGGTTCTTGCGCATCTCCGCAATGGTGCCGAACAGCCAGTATCCGCACCATATCAGGAGCCCGACGACCACGAGGGCGGCCACATTGGCCCGCATGCGATGGCGGTAGTCGTCGTGGTCGTCCGGCCGCCGGGCATATTTTTCGAAGTCCTGGACCGGGGAGGGACCGAAGGGTTGCGGCGGGGCGGCCGGCCGCTGCGCGCCGCGCCGCGGCTCGAACCGCAACACACGGCCTCTCTCGTCGCTCTCGAGCGGCTTCTCGGATTTCATCGAAGGATTAGCCGACATTGTCGCATTCTCCGCCGAGCCACCATAGCACCTTTACATCGTCGGGTGCGGTGGCGGATCACCGGCCGCGAGATTTGGGACTTCCGACCGGCAATCAACACCTTGGCCGAGGCGCGCGTTGACGTCACGCAGGGCTCTCCGGCCGCCGAGAGGTCGCTGCTCGCCGAGGGCGCCGCCGTCACGCCGCGTCGTTGCGTCGGCGCCCGCGGCCCGCACCGCGTGGGCTCCTCGCCTCCTGGCACACGTAAAACGTTCAAAAGCCGCCATGCCAAATCCTGCCTGGTATAAAAACCGCATAAAGATGCATAAAAACCAATATGTTGTGCCGGCAACTCCGGCCACCGGATTTTAAATCCATCAATTTCCAGTTGAATCACGGTGTGATTCCTGCCTTGCGATGTTCGCACAACCGGGCCAAAATCCGGTGGGCGCGGCCCGCCTGAAGGGGCCCGCCGTTCGGGGGAACGCTTCGCTCACTCTGCCGGCGCAGGCAGGGACGCTGTGGTCCGCCGCAGGTCTACGAGGAACGCTCGAGAGTATGCAATACGCCGTGGCGGCAATTCATATCGGGGGGTTCGACCTCGCTTCGCTGCTCCAGCTCGTGTCGTTGGTCGCATTGCCGTTTGCGCACGAGGACCTCGCCATCGTGCTCGGCGCCTATATCGTGGTCAACGATCTGATGCCGGCCGGCCTCGTGGTCGCTGGCATCTATAGCGGCATCGTGGTGAGCGACTTTGCGCTTTACGGCATCGGCTTCGGGGCTCGGCGCCTGCCGTGGCTGCGGCGGCACGCGGTCGACGATCGGGTGCGCGGCTTCGGTGACGCGTTGAAGCGCAACCTGTTCGCGCTGGTCGCCCTCTGTCGCTTCGTTCCGGGCCTCGTGTTCGTGGCGTGCGTGGCCTGCGGCTGGGGACGGGTGTCGCTCGCGCGCTTCACGCTGGCGAGCCTTCTCGTCTCGGCCCTCTATCTGCCGCTGATGCTCTATCTGGTGATCGTGTTCGGCGATGCGCTCGACGATCACATCGGGCTGTGGGCGTGGCCGTTCCTGCTCGCGGCGCTCGGGCTTGCCGCGTTCGCGCGCCGGCGCATACTGGCATTTCACGGCGCGGTCGGGTCTTCCGAGCAGGCGGCGGGCGGGCCGCCGTTGAGCGGCGACGGCCTCGCGAACCTGCCGTCGCTTGCCGGGCTCCCGCGTCGGATTGCGCCGGCCGAACTCATTCCGCCTTTCCTGTTCAAGATTCCACCGATGCTCCATTGGATCATGCTCGGCTTGCGTTACCGCAGCCTGGCCTTGCCGAGCGCGGCCAACCCATATCTGACGACCGGAGGCATGTGGGCCGAATCGAAGAGCGAGTGCCTGCGGGCGGTTTCCGATCCGCAGCGCGCCTCGATCGCCGAATTCGTCGTGCTGCGGCGGCGCGCGGACGCATCGACACTGAGCTTCGATCACGCCCGCGCGCTGCGTCTCCTGTCTGACGCCGGCCTGCACTTCCCGGTGGTGGCGAAACCCGATATCGGGCGGCATGGCTTCGGGGTTCGCCTGCTCGAGGACGCCGCCGCGCTCAAGGATTATCTCGAAAAATTTCCCGCCGGCGCCAAGCTCATCCTGCAGCGCTACATTGCGCTCGCCGGCGAGGCAGCCGTGCTTTATGGCGGCGTTCCGGGCCAAGGCGGGCGCATCCTGTCCGTGACGCTGAGATATTTTCCCCATGTCGTGGGCGACGGAGCCTCGACGCTGCGCGAGCTCATCGGGCGCGATCGGCGCACGCGCCGGCGCGCGCGCCTCCACCTGGGACTCGACCAGAGTCATCTCGGCTGCGCCCGCGGCGCGCTCGATGGCGTGCCGGCGCTCGGCGAGCCCGTGCGGCTGGCCTTGATCGGCAACCGGCGCGCCGCTGCGCTCTATCGCGACGCGAGTGCCTGCATCACGCCGGCCCTGGAAGCGAGGGTTGCGGCCGTCTTCGCCAGCATGCCGGAATTCCACTATGGGCAATTGGACCTGCGATTCGAATCGATCGAGAAGCTTCGGTGCGGCGAGAGCTTCGCAATCGTCGGGATCAAGGGCGTCGGCAGCGAGCTGATCGACGTCTGGGATCCGTCGTTGTCGGTGCCGCAGGCCTACGGCCGGATGTTCGCGCGCCAACGCCTCCTGTTCGCCATCGGCGCCGCCAATCGGGCGCGCGGCTTCGAGCCCGCCGATCTCGGCGAGCTCCTTGGCCGTCTCGCCCAGCAGACCGATCTGATCCACCGGTATCCCGCCTCGTCCTGAGAGGCCCGCCACCGGGCTCGGGTCCCATGGCCGACTTGCGCGGCGACGCACGCGTTCATAAATCCGCCCGCATGGACGCACCCATCGTCGCGCTTTACAGTGGCGGTATGCGTTGCGAAGCAATCCTTCGCCGGCTGGTCGCTTCGGCTGTTGCCGATGCGCCGGCGCCAAACGCCAGCAGGATCAACCATCCATGTCACTGAAAGCATCTCTCATCGCGGCCGCGATTGCGTTGGCGGCTCCAGCCGCAATCGCGCACGACTACAAGGCGAGCGCGATTGAGATCGGCCACCCATGGGCGCGCGCGACCCCGCGCGGCGCGAGCGTCGCGGCCGGCTACTTCAAGCTCACCAATACCGGCTCGACGCCGGATCGGCTGGTCGGCGGCACGTCGGAGGCCGCGGGCCGCGTCGAGCTTCACGAGATGACGATGGCCGACGGCGTGATGCGCATGCGGCCGCTCAAGGACGGCCTCGAGCTCAAGCCGGGCGAGACGGTGGAATTGAAATCCAGTTCCTTCCACCTGATGATGGTCGGCTTGAAGCAGCAGCTGCAGCAGGGCCAGCGGATCAAAGGCACGCTGATCTTCGAGAAGGCGGGACCCGTGGACATCGAATATGTGGTCGAGGGAATCGGCGGGGCACCCGCTGCCGGGCCTGCCAAGGGTCAGACGCATATGAACATGCATTGAGCGCCGTCGCCGGGTTTGCGCAAAAGTCAGCCAGTGGTTCGCAAAAGTTAGCCGCTGGTTAATGACGGCCGCTGGCCGATACGCGGAGATATGGATCGCACCGCGTTTCCGGGCCAAAAGCGACCCGTGCTCGACCCGATAGCTCGTTCCGGACACGATCCGTGATGGCGGCCGGTCCGTTGTTGAAAATGCGACAAAGTATCGGATGCGAAGCGTGGTCCGATTCACCTTGCCGGGAGCCTGCTCCGGCGCAAGATCGGGCCACAACACCATTGTTTAAGATTATTCGACTATCCCAGGCGCCGGAATATCGAAGGTCATGCCATGGCGGTCGACGAGACCCAAGCAGGATTGCAGCGCGTGCTCGCGGCGCTGACCGCCGGAGAGCCGGCCGACGCATCGGCGCCGTCAGACGGCGCGGCCGCGGCGGGAGTGCCCGCTGGGTGTGCCGACGAGCCGGTGCGCGAGACCTGGCTCGATCTGTGGTATCAGCCCAAGATCGACATCAAGCAGCGTTGCCTCGCGGGGGCGGAGGCGGTCATGCGCATCCGTCATCCCGACCAGGGCGTTCGGCTGCCCGAGAGCTTCATGCCGGGCATCGGCGACGACGTCATGGCGCGCCTGACCGAGCATGCGCTGCTCACGGTGTTGCGCGACTGGACCGTCTTCGACGCCGCCGGATTCAACCTGCGCCTGTCGATCAACGTTCCGGTTCATCTGCTCGCCCGGCTGCCGATCGCGAAAATCGTCACCGAGAATCGTCCCAAGGCCGACTATTGGCCCGGCCTGATCGTCGAGGTTACCGAGGATCAGTTCGTGCGCGACATCCGGCGCAGCCAGGAGATCGCCGCGAATCTGCGCGTGAGCGGCATCTCGGTGGCGATCGACGACTTCGGCGCCGGC
>DATBBS010000665.1:0-7474 GCA_036270895.1 Xanthobacteraceae bacterium | reverse complement strand
CGAGGGCCTTCCGCAGACAAAGGAGCTCGCCTATGCGGGCGCCCATCTGACCTCGATCGAGATCAATTCGACCTACTACGGATCGCAGAAACCCGAGAGCTTTCGCAAATGGGCGCGCGAGGTCCCCGACGGTTTCGTTTTCGCCGTCAAGGGATCGCGCTTCGCCACCAACCGGCGCGTCCTGCGCGAGGGCGCGGATTCCATCAAGCGCTTCCTCGGGTCCGGCGTGCTCGAACTGGGCGACCGGCTGGGCCCGTTGGTGTGGCAGTTCGCTCCCACCAAGAAATTCGACGAGGCCGACTTCACCGGTTTTCTCGAGTTGCTGCCGCCCACGCTCGACGGCCGCCGGCTGCGCCACGTGGTGGAGGTGCGGCATGACAGCTTCCGCACCCCGGCCTTCATCGCATTGCTGCGCCGATTCAAGATCGCGGTCGTCTATGCGGAGCACGCGACTTTCCCGGCCATCGCCGACGTGACGGGCGACTTCGTCTATGCGCGCCTGCAGAAAGCCGAGGACTCGATCAAGACCGGCTACCCGCCCAAGGCGCTCGACCAATGGGCCAAGCGCCTGCGCGTCTGGGCCGAGGGTGGAACGCCCGGCGATCTTCCGCCGGTCGATCCCGCCAACCAGCCGGACGCACAGCCGCGCGACGTCTTCGCCTATGTGATCCATGAAGGCAAAGTGCGCGCCCCTGCGGCCGCGATGGCGCTGATCGCGCGGATTGCGAAGTAACGGCGCGATCCCGTCGTCGATCTGCCGTGCATGAAAAGCGCGCGCCGTCCTCATCCCTGATCGTTGCAGGCGCCACGGCGAGCGCCTTCATGGCGCGACTGAAGCGGAGCTTCCGCGCCAAAGGGGGTGCCGCAGCGACCGAACAACCATTGTTTGCATCACCACGGGTATTGCCTAAGATCGGCAAAAGTCCCCCGGCACCTTTTGGCACAGGAGAAGCTCATGGAAATTGCCAATGTGGTTGTCCTCATGCTCGAAAATCGCTCGTTCGATTGCATGCTCGGCCGTCTTTACCCCGGCCGCGCCGACTTTGACGGACTGACCGGGCAGGAAACGAACACATTCAATGGAAGCGATGTGCAGGTGTGGTCGAGCGCCGCGATGAACTCGCAGGTGGCATGCATTCCCGATCCCGACCCAAACGAAATGTTCGCCGATATGACGGATCAGATTTTCGGCGCCGGCAATCAACCCCCGGCGCCGCCGACCATGCAGGGATTTGCGCAGAACTACATGAAAAATAATCCCGGCAATGATGCACGGGCCGTCATGCACGGTTTCACCCCCGACCAGGTCCCGGTGCTGAGCGCGCTGGCAAAAAGTTTTGGGGTTTCCGACCGGTGGCATGCCTCGGCGCCGAACCAGACCTGGCCCAACCGCTTTTTCGTCCATACCGGAACGGCGGGCGGATTTGTCAACAATTCGCCCCCGAATTTTCCCTATCAGATGCCGACGATTTTCAATCGCCTGACGGAGAAGCAGCGCAGCTGGCGGATCTATTTTCACGACATCCCGCAGACGGCGACGCTGACGCGCATCTGGAGCGAGCTGCCGGATCATCTGTACTCGTTCGAAGAAGACTTCATGGCCGATGCGATGCACGGGCGCTTGCCGAACTACAGCTTCATCGAACCCCGGTATTTTTCCGATCCGCTCTTGCGGCGCATGCCCAATGATCAGCACCCGCCCCACAACATCTTGTTCGGCGAGCGTCTGATGGCGCGCACCTACGATGCGTTGCGCAACGGACCCGCCTGGGAGCAAACCCTCTTCATCATCACCTATGACGAGCACGGCGGAATTTACGATCATGTTCCGCCGCCCGCCGCGGTTCCGCCCGACAATCTGCGCCCCGACGGTTTCGCCTTCGATCGATATGGCGTGCGTGTGCCGGCGGTGATCATTTCTCCCTGGATCCCGCCCGGCAGCGTCATCCGACCTCCCGCCGGGTCCCGCTATCCGTTCGACCACACGACGATTCTCGCGACCCTTCGGAATCTCTTCAATCTCGGCGCCCCCCTGACGAACCGTGATGGCGCGGCGCCGGATGTCTTGCACGCATTGAGCCTCGACGCTCCGACCAACAACGGGCCGGGCAGTTTGCAGCTCCCGGCGCCCGATGCGACGAACGAATCGGTGATGGCGGCGCATCAGGAGCCACCCAATCACATGCAACAGGCGCTGGCCGAAATGGCGTCACATCTTCCCGCCGGCGCTGCGCGCGTCGTCACCCACTCGGAGGCTCTCAGAATCGGCGCGCCGATACCGTCGATACTCCCGCTTGGCACCGTCGAAGACGCGTTGGAGCAGGCGCGCGCCGGCCTGAAGCGTTTTCTCTCCTCGCCGTGGGCCCCTATGGCATAAATCGCCAATTCCGCCGACCGAGTCCGCGGCGCCCTAGCCTGCGTGCTGCTTGAAGACCGACTGCACGTTCTGGAGGACGCGCAAGAGCGGGCCGCGCCGCATGTCCCGGTCGCTCTTGCGGTCGAGATAATCGGCGACCCCCTTGGCGATCCCGGTCGTCAGGCCGGTCGCGGCCGAGGGCTGAAAGAGCGGGAGTTCGTCGAGTTCGTCGTCTTCGTCGTCGATGACGACGAAGCGCTTCACCCGGGGATGATGCCTCAGCCAGGCGAGGATCTCGTCACGGCGCGGCTTCCCAGGCATATCCGGGATGACGTCGATGAAGTGGATGCCCCAATGTCTGGCGCTGAAGAGACCGGCCGGATCGTAGCGCCACGTCGAGGACAGGACGACCTTTGCCTTGGTGCGCTCCACCAGGCGCGCGAAGCGCCGAAGCAGCCTTGGGTCGGCGATGTAGGGAAACCTGCGGGGATTTGGCGTCTTCGCGCAATTCAGGACCCCGTCGATGTCAAGAAAAATGACCTTCATACGCGTCAGATCTCCTGCATGACCTGCGCATAGGACAACACGGCGAACAGCACGGTCCCGCCGACGATATTACCGGCCAGCACCGGCGCCACGAAGTTCAGCACCATCGGGCCGACGCCCAATTGACCGTTCACCATGAGCAGAAAGGCTTCCATGCTCCCTGCGACGATGTGGGTGAAGCCGCCGACCGCGATCAGCCATGTCATGACCGTGATGACATGGAATTGAGCACCGTCGGCGCTCGGAAGCAGCCAGACCATCGCGGCCATCAGGAAGCCCGCCGCAATGGCGAGGAAAAACATCTCGATCCAGCCGGTCTCGACAGCCTGCCGGCTGATCTCCAGCATGCTGGCGCGCAGCTCCGGGCTGATCACGGGCGTGAAGGTGCAGAAAGCGGCCGCGAACAGCGTGCCGGCGAGGTTCGCCAGCAACACGATGCCCCACATCCGGCCCATGCGCGCCAGATTGGCGAAGCTGAACTTCGCCATGACCGGAAGCACCGCCGTGATGGTGGTTTCGGTGAAGAGCTGCTGACGCGACAGCACGGCCATCAGGAATCCGAGCGAATAACCGAAGCTGCTAACCAGCGGCCGCCAAGCCGCGTCGGGCAGATGCGTCTCGAAGATCGCCTGTGCGAGCAGAGAAAAGCTGATCGACAGCCCGGCCGCCACGCCCGACCACCACAGCGAGACCGCCGGCCGGGCCATCTCCTCCTCGCCCAACCGCCGCACGATCTCGTAGATCACGGGGGTGCGCGGGCTCGATCGGTCCTCGACGTCCTCGATTTCGTGCTCGGATACCCGGCCGGTCGCGGGTCCTCGCCCCCGCCGCGCTCCGCCGGTCTTGTTGGCGCCCGATTCTCGACCGCTTGCCATGTCGGAGAGGTCCGCAAAACAGCCGAGACGGGCGGATGCGCCGCGCGCGCGCCGAGCCCAGCCGGCAGGAGCCGCCATCATGGGGCGGTCCTGCGGGCGCGCCCGGCATCAACCAAGACAATAATCTCCGCCAGCTTCGGTTCCGCTCCGGGGGCGCCGCGGGGTAACCCGCTAGGCGGGCCGGAGACCTCGGCTCACCGGTTTTTCTGCGCGCGCTCTTTGTCGCCGGGTTGAAGCTGGCCGCGTTCGTCGTTCTCGAGGCCCTGCCCGGTCGATCGTTCGCCGCGTACCGACTGCTTTTGCGGTCGAACCGCTTCATCCTTGCGGTCGCGCGACCACGTGAGCCCGCGCTCCGCGTCGCGGTTGCGCCGCCGCGTCATCGCACGGCACCGCTCTGATGGCGAAGGATCGTGACAACCGTCAATTCCATATTCGTTCCGATCCGCTACATCCGACATGTCGGAGGACAACGATTCCTCGCCGCAGACGTTCCCGTGGTGGCCGCAGCCTGACGTCCGCGCAACCCAGGGAACCAACCATGGCCAAGCGTATTGCCAGTGTGGAGCAAGGGGCAGAGCCGCACAGGGTGCCGCTCGTCCAGCGTGGCGTGCGACGTCATCTGCCGGCATTTACGAGGCGGAGGCCGCGCAATGAAGCTCCTCCTATCGCTCATCCTGATTCTCGCCTCGGCGACGCCATCGCAGGCGCGGTGGAAACCCGAATACGAAAACCAGCCGGCGGAAGTCCAGGAATGGTATCGGAACGCCGAGGTCACCGAGGCGGCCCGACAGCGTTTCCCGTTCAAGAAATGCTGCGATAACGCCGACGTGGTCCAAACGAAGTTCAACGTCAACCGCACCAATGCGGGCGACGAATGGTATTGGCTCGACGGCGAGACGTGGCGGCGGATTCCCGACGACATCATCCATTGGGACAAGCGCGCGCCGAACGGCAAACCGACGCTGTTCGTCTATTCCGGAAAGGAGACATGCTTCTTCCCCGGCGATGGCGGGATCTGATCACGCTGTCAGGGCGGCCCCTGTGTCCGGAGTTCATATCCTGCCGGGTCGGGCATGCGCGCCGCCTGAAGATCGCCGGCTGGGGTTTCCGAAGGCACGGCTTTCCGAATGGCCGGGCGGCGGCGGGCCATCGCCTCGCTCCTGAGCAGCTCCGTCGCCCGCCGGACCGTCTTGATGGCCGTCCGGCGATCCCGGCACGCAATGATCCTGATACCGCCGGCGCTGATCGTCCATTCCTTGGCTTCCTTCACCACCGTGTAGACATCCAGGTCCATCGCGCCCTCCGCGCCGCGTCATAACCTCCCAAATCGGCCAGTAGGAAAATGGTTTCGATCGAGCTTCGGCTGGGGTTTACGGACGGTTGCCACGATCGCAGAATCGCGACGTAAGAAACTACCGCGCCGGGCATGGCCGCAGACGGCAACTGGCCAGACGGCACAGTTGCGCCTATCTAGGCCGTTGAGATGAAGCCACTGTTCACCATCGGCTACGAGCACGCCACCACGCAGGCCATGCTCGACGCCTTGAAGCAGGCCATGGTCGACCTCGTGGTCGACGTGCGCGCCGTGAGCTCGTCGCGCCGGCCGGGCTTTTCCAAGCGCCAGCTCGCCGCCGGCCTCGACGAGCGCGCCATCGGCTATCTGCACCTGCGCGCCCTCGGCACCCCCAAGGAAGGCCGTCTCGCCGCGCGCAGCGGCAATCGCGACGAGCTTTTTCGCATCTATGAGGACCACCTCGCGACCCCGCAGGCGCGCGAGGAGCTCGATGCCCTCACCGCGCTCGCCGCCGCGGGCCGCCGCCTCTGCCTGTTGTGCTACGAGCGCGACCCGGAAGGCTGCCACCGCCGACGCATCGCCGAGCTCGTCCATGAGCGCGCCGGGGTCGAGGTCGAGCATCTCTTTTGCGCGCCGGTGTGAGGCAGACCCGGAAGGTCGCCTCCCCATCACCTGAGGTGCGGACCCGCGGCCGCGCCCTCACTCCGCCGGCTGGGGCAGCGCGCGCGAGCGCGTCTCGACCGTATGGGCGAGCGCCGCGAAGCCGTAGACCGTGACCACGACAATCCCCGCGCAGCCGGCGATGACCGCGAGCACCAACGCGAAGCCGCCGCGATCATGCAGCAGTGCGATCATGCCCACCGCGATCGCCGACGAGGTGAAATTGAGGAAATAGCGCACCGCATAGATGCGCCCGCGCCAGGCGTCGGCGGTGAAGCGCGCCACAACGATGTCGCCGACCGTCACCTGGCCGTAGATCGCCGCCATCGCGAGGGCGAGCGCGAGCAGCAACATCGGGCCGGTCGCATGCGCCGCCAGCAGGATGCCGAAGAACTGCACCGTCACCACCGCGGCGAACAGCATCGGCGCCGACATCCGCTCCACCAGCCGGCCGACCGCGAGCTGGGCCAGCGCGCCGCACATGAAGACCGCGGTCGCCAGCCCGCCCACCACCATCAGGTCGACGCTGTCGCCGAGCTGCTCGTCGACCAGCTTGGGCAGCGCCACCAGCACGGTATTGAAGACGAGACCGCTCATGATCGAGATCACGATGAACAGCATGAACATGACGAGCGCGGCGCGCGGCGACAGCGCGACCTCGGCGGTCTTCTTGCGCGCCGCGATCTGGTGGGTGTCGCCGGCGACCAGCCACAGATAGGCGATGCCGGTCGCGATGCAGAGCACGGCCGGCACGATGAAGGCGGCGCGCCAGCCGAACCACGACGCCAGGATCCCGGTGACGCCGGCCGCGAGCGCGACGCCCAGATTGCCGCATACCCCGTTGAAGGCGAGCGTGCGCCCGCGCGCCTGCGAGATCTCGATCAGCATCGCCATGCCGACCGGGTGATAGATCGCCGCGAACATGCCGAGCCCGAACAGCGCCGCCGCCAGGACCGGCAGGTTGGGCGCGAAGGCGGCAGCCGCCAGCGCGACGCCGCAGCCGATGAAGAAGGCCACCATCATGTTGCGCCGGCTCCAGCGGTCGGCCAGCCAGCCGGCGGGCAGCGAGAACACCCCGAAGGCGACGAACATGGCGGTGGCGAGCGCGATCAGCTCCGAATAAGGCCGCCGGTACACGATCTCCAGTCCGATCACGACGGTCGGATAGATGCCGAGCACGAAATGGTCGATCGCGTGCGCCCAATTGAGGAAGCCGATCGCCAGGCGCTTCTCGGCGTCATGCGGATTATGAGAGGCAGCGGTCGACGACATGGAGACTCCCGGGCCGAGCCGCCGACGCGGCCCGTACCCATGAATATACCGCCTTCGGGCCCGGGCCTATACGGTTTTTGCAGGGCTGTGCTTCGTAGGTGGCACGGTGGGTTAC
The DNA here is from genome assembly GCA_036270895.1 of Xanthobacteraceae bacterium. GTDB lineage: Bacteria > Pseudomonadota > Alphaproteobacteria > Rhizobiales > Xanthobacteraceae > JAVDCA01. Next base: position 356 of record DATBBS010000665.1, on the reverse strand, counting down.
GGCGTTTCGCGCCTAACCCACCCTGCGGCGCCGCCTCAATCCAGCGTCCGCCTGAACCGCGTCACCGCGATCAGCATCGCGACCAGCATCAGGCCGGCAAGCGCCAGGGTGTCGTAGTGCAGGTCGGCGAGCGTCGCGCCCTTGAGCATGATGGCGCGTACGATGCGCAGGTAGTGGGTCAGCGGCAGGAACTCGCCCACCCATTGAGCCCATGCCGGCATGCCGGCGAAGGGAAACAGAAAGCCCGAGAGCAGCATGTTGGGCAGGAAATACATCATCGCCATCTGCACCGCCTGGAGCTGGTTCTGGGCGAGCGTCGAGAAGGTGTAGCCGACCGACAGGTTGGTGGCGATGAA
>DATBBS010000664.1:0-7805 GCA_036270895.1 Xanthobacteraceae bacterium | reverse complement strand
CCTGCGTGGCGAGCGCGCTCGCGATCGCCAGCGCGCTGTTGAGCGGCCGCGCGCCGAAATCGAGGCAGGCGAAATTGAAGGCGAGCAGGCTCGCCAGCGCGGCGATCTGGAAGTGGCGGGCGTCGGCCCATGGCCGGGCCGACAGCCGGTCGCGCGGGGCCGCGGCGGTGGCGATCGGGGCAGGCATCATCCTTGTGTCCTCCCGGCTTCGTGGTGCGGGCCTCGGGGCGTGGCGGGCCGCCCCATGGCGTCGATCCATAAAGCGGGCCATCGCGCCGCAATCGGACACCCGGCTTCGCCAATAAATATTTTGCGCCCCATGTCCGGATCGGCGCCGGCGGCGCGCATTCGTGCGAGGTGGCGGCAAGCCGGCGGGGCGGCGTAGTTTGTGTGTGGACATCGGCGCTTTGCCCTAAATCGGACACCTGGGCCGGAAAAAGATTCGCGCTCGGCGGGTCTGGATTCGGCGGCAGCGCGCGCAATAGAGATGACGGTCTCGACCATCGGCCTCTCGACCACCCGGCCGGAACCTGCCGCCGCGACCCTGTCACGGGCGGAGGCCGCCGCGGCGGTTCGATCGCTCACGGCGGGCGACAAGACCGCCTTGGTCAAGGTCGCGCGGCTCTACGCGAAGAAGACACCCTATGACCACGACGACCTGCTTCAGGAGGCGCTGTGCCGGGTTCTCGCCGGCACGCGGGCCTGGCCGCGCGGCGTGCAGGCGCTTCCTTTCCTCTGGGGCGTGGTGCGCAGCATCGCGTGGGAATGGAAAAAGGAGATTCCCGACAAGGCGCCGGACGGCGCCGATGTCGAGGCCGAGCAACGCCGCGCCAACGCCAGCATCGACGTCGCCAAGGTCATCGCGCTGTTCGACGACGATCCGGTGGCGCAAGCGATCGTGCGCGGCATGATGGAGGGCGCGCGCGGGCAGGAGCTGCAGGACCTGAGCGGGCTCGACAAGACCGACTACGAGAGCAAGCGCACCAAGATCCGCCGCCGCGTCGAAAAACTGTCGCTGTGATCGTTTGAATCGATGAAGCCAGACGCCGACCCAGTTGCGAGCCGAGACGCTCTCCATCACCTGGCCGATGCGCTGGGCGAGGACGTCGTGGCGGCGCCGCCCGAGCGGCTGCTCGCCGAGGCGGCGGAAGACCATGGCGACGCCCACGCGTTGGCCGCCGCGTTCGACCGGGTCTCCGCGCGCGCCGCCCGGCAATCCGTCGTGCGACGCATGGCGGACCACGTGCGCACCTTCGCGTCGTCGTTCGGGCTGGTGTCCTGGAAGCCGGTCATGGCCGCGACGGCGGCGCTCGCCGTCCTGGTGGTGGCGGGCGATCTCTATCGGCATGTGCGGCCGAGCGGCGTTGCGGACAAGATCGCGTCCGCGCCCGCAATCGAGGACGCACGGTCCGCGGCCGATGCGCCAGCCGCACGTGGGCCGATCGCGTCCACCGAGAAACGGGCAGCCGATAGCGGGAATCGGGCGTCGCCGCCCACCGGATTGTCCTACGCTCCGTCATCGGCGGCGACGGAGGCCCCGCAGGCGCGCACGGCCGACATCGGCGCGCCCGCCGCGCCGGGGCCCGCTGCGCCGGCGGCCAGCGCGGCACAGCGCTTTGCGGCCGACCGGACGCGCGCCGCAAAACCTGCGACCGACAGTCAGAAGACCATGTCGTCCCGCGCGGTCGTGACGGCGGCCGCTCCGCCGGCCGCGGAGCCGGACCAGCGGGCCGCGCAGGATCCGTCCTTCGGCTGGCCGTTGCGCGGTCGCTTGGTCGCGGGCTTCGGCTCGCTCTCACGCGGCGCGCCCAACAAGGGAATCGATCTGGCGGCGCCGCCCGGAACCGACGTCCTGGCAGCGGATGACGGCATCGTGGTGCATGTGGGACGGACCCGGCGCGGCGGCAATCTGGTCCTGGTGCGCCACCGCCATGGCTTCGTCACGGCCTATGGCCGCGCCGACAAGCCGGCCGTCAAGCTCGGCGACCATGTGCGGCGCGGCCAGGTGATCGCCAAGTCGGGCCGGGGCGGCGAGGGCGACGAGCCGCAGCTGCATTTCGAGATCCGCAAGGGCGCGACGCCGGTCGATCCCGCGCAGTTTCTGCCGCCCGGATAACTGGCGTCGCGGCGAGCGCAGCGAAGCACCCGCAGAGGCGCGGCGCTTTTGCGTGCCGTTCCGGCTTAAGGCGTTGAATCCAAAGGCCTCAATCGCGCGGCCCGCGCGGTCATGACCCGCACGGCGAGCAACCGGTCTCGGGTCGTGAAGCAAACGGCCCGCCGGGCGCTGCCGGGCTTCTCGGGTGGAACGAAAGAACATGTCGCCGAGACGCCGCGCCTTCGGGTGGCCAAGAAAGCGATTGTTGCCGGCACAGCACACCGCCAGGAATTGCAGCGCCGTCAGCATGATTCCCCTTGGTACACGCGTCATGGTTGAGCCATGATCCTTTGCGTTTGGGTTGGGGGGCGTAAATGCGTGCTACCGTCGCGGTATTCGCGTTGCTTGCCTGTTTGGCCAACGGCGGCTGCGCCATCATCGAAAAAGAAAGAACGAACCGCGGCGGATATATCGACTATGTGCTCGATCAGCACTGGATGCAGGCCGACTCCAAGGGCATGCGCGCCGTGCGCGCCTTTGCCATTCAGGTGTCGCTCGCTCGCATCGCTTCCATCTCGGCGAAGAACGATTCCGACCGTCAGCTGCTCGCCATTCGCATCGGCGCGCTGACCAAGCGCTTCCTCCCCATCTATCTGTGCGCATTCGACACCAATCCGCTCGGCGTCAGGGGTGCCGAGAACGACCCGTGCTTCTATTACGACAGCGCGATGGTCGAATATGCGAATGGCCTGTTCGACCTCGCCATGATCGCCTTGCCGAAAGACGACGCAAAGCGGCTGTTCGACGCGATCACGGGAAGCTTCGTCAGCCCGGTCAACGTCGTCGAGCTCCTGAATGCGCTGCTGGCGATTGCACGCGACGCCATCACCTATGGACGCACCGTCGGCGCGCTCTACCGCGATTCCGTCGAGCTCGAGGTGCAGTTGTGGCTCAGCACGCCGCAGATCGATGATCGGCCCCCTCCGGCCCACGTCACGTTCGACGACATCGCGCCTTTGCAGGCCATCTACGCGCAACGCAATGACAATCTGCAGGCCTGGCTCGGCGCCATCGCGGCGCTGAGGGCGCAGGGCCTCGAGCCGCTGCCCCAGCGCAAATTCTTCGGCGAACTGGGCGGGCTGATGCGCTACATCTGCGATCAGATCACCCAGGACAAGGATGCGGGGGACCGGTGCAAATACGCCCTGCCGACGACGTTGCGGAAGCCGATCCCGGTCTTGACCTCGGGCGCCCCGATCCTGGTGGGCGATCCGGTCCGGCGGACGCGGGTCGTGGTCGTCACCCCGCCGGGCCCTGGCACTGGCCCGGGCCCGGTGATCCGTCCCGGGCCGCCGCCGCCCCGCGTTGAGCCGCCGCCGCCACCGCCGCGTACGGAGCGGCCGGTCGTCCAGCCCAACACCAAGGTGGCGATGCAGGCCATCGATGCCAGCATCGACAAGGCCGACGAAGTCATCCCCAAATTGGTCGACCTGCTCGCCAATTCATCGAGCGCGACATTCGGCCCCGGAACCGTCAGGGACGCCGCGACGCAGATCGTCAACGCCCTCAATCGCATCGACGCCCAGGTGCTGAAGGCGAGCGACATGACAACGGTCCCGGATCTGCAACGCGAGTATCAGACGATCCGCCAGCTGATTGCGGCCCGCATCAGCACCATGCAAGGGCTCATCACCGCCGTGACCAGGCCCACGGCCGACAAGACGACGGCCGTCGAGGCGGCGCAGCAAATCATCAACCTCGTGCGCGGTACCCCCGGTGTTCAGGGCACCGACCAGCTCGTGCGGCGCGCGCACGAGCTCAATGGCAAGGTCGCCGCCGGCGGATGACGCGCCCGCCGCCCGCCGCGTGACAGAGCGGACGCAAGACAGGCACGTGGATCAAAGCGAGGGGAGTGCCATGGCAGACGATCAGGCCCCGGTGGGCAAGCCCGACCAAACCAAGCCCCCCAAGGCTCCCACCGCCAAGGTGAACGCGACCAACCTCAACCTGCGCGACGACGCGTCCGAGACGGCCGCCATCGTGGCGGTCCTGCCGCAGGGAACGCCGCTCACGATCCTGACGCCCAACGAGGACGACAGCTGGGTCATGGTGACCGCCGTCGCCGGCGGCGAGTCGCGTATCGGCTGGGTCAAGACCGAGTTCATCACCCAGGACGGGATCAGCGATCCGCCGAGGGATCTCCCGCCCGGCGCCGGCACGGTCAACCCGCGCTTTCCGGGATTTCTTTTCACCGCGCTGGTGGGCGGCGGCTTTTTCTCGTCGGAGCCCGACAACCTCAAGATCCTGCGCGCGATCAGGACCAACAACCCGGGGGCGATCAACGATACCGTCTGGCAGCACGCCCGGCCCGGCTATGTGACCAAGAGCATCAAGGACAGCGTCGGCAACGAAACCGCGATCTACAGCTCGCCGGAATACGGCGTCGCCTCCTGGTACACGCTGCTGGCGGATCACTACAAATACAAGGACGCGGGCGGCGCGTTCACCTTGTCGCAGTTGGCGCATAATTACGCCGGCAGGGACGCCCCGCAGAGCGCGATCGACTCCTACATCACCGACTGGACCCGACTCGCCGAGAGCCCCCTGACGCCGCAATCGACAATTCACCTCGCCGATGACAGCGCGATGCTCAATCTGGCGCTCGCGGTGTTCAAGCACGAATCGAGATCGATCGTGAAGATCAATAGCGACCAGATCCTGTTCGGGATCAGGAAGCAGCGCACCAACACGTTGCCGGCGCCGCCCAAACCGGCGTGATCGAGAGAAAGATTGCAGACCGGTGACCGGGAGGAAACGCGATGGCGAATGGGAAGATCAACGCGGCCAGTGTCAGTCTTCGCGGCAGCCCCGATCTGGCCGCGCCCGCCGATGCGACCCTTGCGTTGAATGCGGCGGTCGAGACCCTCAGCGCCAGTGACGACGGCACCTTTTTGCTGGTGTCGACGCTCGTCGATGGCCACACCCGCATCGGCTGGGTCCAGGCGCAGTTCGTGGACGTGGACAAGACGCCGCCGGTCGACAAACCGCCGCCGGTCGACAAGCCGGCCGTTGTGCCGGACGACGCCGCCGCGATTCCGCCGGGGGATCCGGTGCCTTTTGCGGTCCTGGGCGGGGCCGACGCGGACACCTTCTGGCCGGTGGCGACCACCGATCCGCAGGCCCTGGTCGTCTCTCGTCTGACGCCCGACGGAAAAACCATCGGGCGCGAAGGCCGCCGCTTCCTCGCCGTCCGCAGCGACGGGGCGCGACATCATGTCGGGATCGACCTGTTCTGCGCGGCAGGAGAGAACGTCGTCGCCTGCGCGCCGGGGACGATCGTCCATTTTTCACATTTTCTCGACAGCCACGGCCAGCAGACGTTTCAGCTCCTGGTCGACCACGGTCCCGTCGTGATCAATTACGGCGAGGTGGCCTCCGACTCCAATACGATCTTCAAATGGAAGCTCGGCGACCGCGTGAAGGCCGGGCAACCCATCGGCCTTGTGGGCGCCACCCAGATGCTCCACTTCGAGACCTATGTGGCAGGCACCAAGGTGAATCACCGCTGGATGGTCGGGGACCCCCGACCACCCGAGGTGCTGAACCCGACCAAGCTTCTGCTGCGGATCGCCGCCACGGGACAGCGCAAGGGCGTCGGCCTCGTCTAGAGCATGATCCCGAAAAGCGGGTACCGGTTTTCGGAAAAGATCATGCTCCCACAATAAGCGTCGCGCAGGCCGCATCGCCGGCATGACGGTCCGGGGGAGAACGCCATGACGAATGCGACCGTGAGCGCCCTCGGCGCCAATCTGCGCGACGCGCCGAGCGCGGACGCGCCCATTGTGGCGGTGCTGGGACAGGGCGATGCGGTCGATGTGCTGGCCGACAATGACGACGGCACGTGGCGCCTCGTCAGCACGGTTGTCGAGGGCACGAGCCGCATCGGTTGGATCCGCGCCAATCTCCTCGCCATGGGCGGCGCGCCGCCCATTGTGGGGGACAAGCCCGCTCCTGAAGACAAGCCCGCCACGGGGGACAAGCTCGCTCCTGAAGACAAGCCCGCCACGGGGGACAAGCCCACTCCTGGCGACAAGCCCGCGGCGGGAGACAAGCCCGCAGCGGGCGACAAGCCAGCACCGGGGGACAAACCCACGCCGGGCGACAAGCCTGCTGCCGGCGGCAAGCCCGCCACGGGGGACAAGCCCGTCCCTGGTGGCGGGCCCGTTGCGGGCGGCAAGCCCGTTCCTGGCGACGGGCCCATTCCGGGTGGCAAGCCCGTCCCTGGCGACGGGCCCGTTCCAGGCGGCAAGCTCGTCCCTGGCGACGGGCCCGTTCCGGGTGGCAAGCCCGTGCCCGGCGACACGCCCGCTCCGGCCGGAAAGCCCGGCGCGAAGCCCATCGGCGATCCGGTGCCGTTCACGACCAAGCCTTCGGCGTCGGGTAACGAAAACGGACAGTCCGCCACCACGGGACTCCGCGGCACCGAGCAGAAGTTCGACGACGGCAGTTTGGTGATCGAGGCGACCGAAGCGCTGACCGCGATGCGGACCGGTGGGTTCGACGCCAGCCTGACCGCCTTCTGCCGACGGGTGCGCAAAGGCGACGTCGTCACGGTCGAGCAGGACAATTACTCCTATGCGGACCGCAAGCTGCCGGTGTCGACGCTGTTCCTGAAGTCCAATGGCATTCGCGCCGACGCGCCCGCGGGATTCGCCGCGACGCCGGTCAGCCGCGTCATCGCGAGCCAGTTCGGCAAGAACGACAAGAACGACGAAGGGACCGGATCGCCGAGCATGGGCCTGGTGCAGACCAACAGCGAGGTCTTCGGCGCCTCGATCAAGGTCTCCAGGATGGTCGAGCACTTCGGCGAAAACTGGCGCGGCAATCCGCGACGGCTGAGCGCGTTGATCGAGGTGCAATCGGCCAGGACCGGGCGCCGCGTGCGGGTGCCGCTCGCGGACGTGGGACCGGCCGAGGAGATTCCGGCGGAGGTCGACCTGACCTGGGCCTGCGATCAGTTCCTGGGAACCAAAGGCCAGGGCGAGGTGACGTATCGGCTGTTGATTCCGACGTGAAGCTTCCGGCCGATGCGCGACGGCGAATGAGCCGCCCTCACTCCCACGGCATCAGCGAGGCGTGGATCACGTCCTTCACGCCTTCGTTGCCGACCGAGCGGATGGCGAGGTCGACATCCTTGAGCCCGAACTTGTGCGTCGTCACCAGCTCGAGCGGGAAGCGGTGCGACGCGAGCTGCGCGAGCGCGAGCTCGCACGCCCGGTAGCTGTGGCCGCGCGCGCTCTTGATGGTGATGAATTTCACCGTCACCTTCTCGAGCGGGAAATTGGGGAATTCCTTCATCTCGCCCTGGACCACGATGGTCCCGCCCTTGCGCTTGAGCGCCTCGACGCCGAGCAGGATCGGGATCGTCCCGGCCCCCGCCGTGCAGTCGAGCGAGACGTCGACGCCCTTTCCGCCGGTGATCTGCATGATGCGCTCGAGCGGATTCTCCTTCTGCACGTCGATCACGTGGTCGGCGCCGAGCTTTTTTGCGACCTCCATGCGGGCCGCATCCTTGGAGGTCCCGGTGACGATGATGAGCGAGGCGCCGGCCTGCTTGCAGATGACGGTCTGCGACAGCCCCTGCTGGCCGGGCCCCTGGATCAGCACCGTCGAATTGTAGCCGACGCCGCCGTCGAACAGCGACCACTCG